>JBFMCM010000293.1:0-18444 GCA_040754355.1 Chloroflexota bacterium
CATCATCCATATTCTATAGAATGGGGTAAATATGACTTACCATAATCACGCTTGACTTGACATACCCCGATGGGTATAATCTGCGCATCAACTGTGAGTAGTAAGCCGTCTGGGCGCTGAAAGAGAAGGAGGCCGGAGGTCGAGCAAGTCGAGACCCAGGCTGGAAGCCTCCGCAGCAAAGGACCGCCGAAGTCGCACAGTTTCGCTGCCGAAGAAATTTAAAGTCACGTTGAAAACGTGACCTACAAAAAGTAGACCGGCACGGGAGGTCCCGTTACAGGCCAGCCTGATGATGGTCAGGCACAGAGTGCAACCGTCCTGAGCGCAGTCGAAGGATGGTTGAAGTGAGGTGGTACCGCGGCGCCCGCCGTCCTCAAGAGGATGCGGGTGTTTTTGTTTTACCTCACCCTTCCCCACCCGGCGCTTCGCGCCACCCTCCCCTTCCCTCTCCCGCTGGGAGAGGGAAGGGGAGGGACAGGGAGAGGCTGGGTGAGGGCAAAGGAGTAAGTAATGCCCAACGAACGCGAATTCTTCAGCCGTTCGCAAGAGATGATGGACTGCTATGAACGGGGCGATTACGCCGCCGCGCTGGCCGTGACCGAGCGCCTGGCCGCCGAATTCCCCGCCCAGTCCGCCCGGACGGATTTCTGGCGCATCTGCCTGCTGACGCGCCTGCAAAGGCTCGACAAGGCGCTGCAGGTTTTCCGGAGCGCCCTGGATGGAGGCATGTGGTGGTCCGAGCAGACGCTGCGCTCCGACCCGGACCTGGAGCCGCTGCAAGGCAATCCCGATTTCGAGCGCCTGGCCGTCGTCTGCCTAGAGCGGCATGCCGCGGCGCAGGCGGACTCGAAGCCGGCGCTGATCGTCCGTGAGCCGATGCAGGCAACCAAGCCTTATCCCGCGCTGCTCTCTCTGCACGCCATGGGCAGCACCGCAGAAGAAAACCTGCCGTATTGGGAGCACGCCTGCGCGCAGGGCTGGCTGGTGGCAGCGGTACAGTCCTCGCAACTGGTCTGGCCGGGCGCGTATGCCTGGAGCGACCGCGACAAGGGCCAGGAGGAAGTCGTCGGGCAGTTCGCCGAACTGTGCGAGCGGTATCCGATTGACCGGTCGCGGGTGATCGTCGGCGGGATGTCGCAGGGCGGGGCGCTCGCCATCCGCCTGACGCTCAACGGCAGCCTCCCGGCGCGCGGTTTCCTGGCTGTCGTCCCTGGCAGGATCGAAGGGGCGCTCCTGACGGAGTGGGCCGCGGCCCGGCGGGAGGTCCCGGTGCGCGGCTATCTGGTGTTCGGGGGCAAAGACCCCCGCCAGGATTTCTTCCGGCAGGTCTGTGAGACGCTGTCGCAGTACGGCATCCCATACCGGAAGGAAGACCATCCGGAAGTGGGTCACGAGTTCCCGCCGGATTTCGAGAGGTCGCTCGAAAAGGCATTGAATTTTCTCGCATCGAATGAGACGAATTGATCGAATTCGTTTTCGGGAAATTCGCGGAAATTCGATGCAAAGACAAGGAGCAAGAATGACCGAATACCAGTTACCCAAAGCCTACGACTTCAAATCCACCGAGCCGCGCATTTATGAAATGTGGGAAAAGGGCGGCTACTTCCAGCCGTCCAACGACCCGCGCCAGCCGGGCTTCGACCCGGCGAAAAAGCCGTTCGTCATTTCGATCCCCCCACCAAATGTAACGGGCGAACTGCACCTCGGCCACCCGCTCTTCGTCTCGATGGAAGACCTGATGATCCGCTACCACCGCATGAAAGGCGAGCCGACTCTGTGGGTGCCCGGCACCGATCATGCCGGCATCGCCACGCAGTTGCAGGTGGAAAAGGACCTGCTGCGCACCGAGGAGACCACCCGCGAGGAACTGGGGCGCGAGAAATTCCTGGAGCGCGCCTGGGCCTGGAAGGCAAAGTATCACAGCATCATCACGCAGCAGATCCGCCGCATGGGCGCCTCCTGCGACTGGAGCCGCGAGCGCTTCACGCTGGACGAGGGTCTGAGCCGCGCGGTGCGCGAAGCCTTCGTCCGCCTGTACGAGAAGGGTCTCATCTACCGCGGCCCGCGGCTGGTCAACTGGTCGCCGGGGCTGAAGACGGCGGTCTCGGACCTCGAGGTGGAATACTCCGAGGAGCCGGGAAAACTGTATTATTTCAAATACATGTTGTCTGCTTCCGAAACCGAATACATCCCCGTCGCCACTACCCGCCCGGAGACCATCCTGGGCGACACGGCCGTGGCCGTCCACCCGAAGGACAAGCGTTACAAGAAGTTTATAGGCAAGAACGTAATCGTGCCGATTCTGGGCCGTGAGATTCCGGTCATCGCCGACGAGTACGTGGACCGCGAGTTCGGCACCGGCGCGCTGAAGATCACGCCCGGCCACGACCCGAACGACTATGACATCGGCCAACGTCACGGGCTGCCGATCCTCTCGATGCTGGACCGGGAGGCGAAGGTGACCGAGGTCGGCGGGCCGTATGCGGGTCTGGACCGGTTCGCCTGCCGCGAAAAACTGTGGGCCGACATGCAGGCTGCCGGTCTGGTCATCAAGGAGGAGCAGTATTCAATCAACGTGCCGCGTTCCCAACGCGGCGGGGAGATCGTCGAGCCGATGATTTCCGAGCAGTGGTTCGTCAAGATCGAACCGCTGGCGAAGGCTGCCCTGGAGGCCGTCCGCGACAGGAGCATCAAGATCGTCCCGGAACGCTTCGAGAAGGTCTATTACAACTGGCTGGAAAACATCCGCGACTGGTGCATCTCGCGCCAACTGTGGTGGGGGCACCGCATCCCGGTCTGGTACTGCGCCGACTGCGGCGGGAAGACCTGCGCTCGCACCGATCCGCTGCTGTGCGCCCATTGCGGCGGGAAGAACATCCAGCAGGACCCGGACGTGCTGGATACGTGGTTCTCCTCCGGCCTGTGGCCGTTTTCCACGCTCGGCTGGCCGGAAGAGACGCCCGACCTGAAATACTTCTACCCGACCACGTTGATGGAAACCGGCTACGACATCCTGTTCTTCTGGGTGGCGCGCATGATCATGCTGGGGCTGGAGTTCACCGGCCAGGCGCCGTTCGAGACGGTCTACCTGCACGGCCTGGTGCGCGACGAGCACGGGCGCAAGATGAGCAAGTCGTACGGCAATGTGATTGACCCGCTGGTGGTCATGGACGAGTACGGCACCGACGCGCTGCGCTTCACCCTGCTGGTCGGCTCCACGCCCGGGCAGGACATGAACATCAGCGAGAAGAAGGTGGAGGCGAACCGGAATTTCGCCAACAAGATTTGGAATGCGGGAAGATTTGTGATTTCAGCCATCGCTTCGCTCGGCGACCGCGGACCACAGACCGTAGACCGCACGACCACAGTCCACGGTCAACCGTCCACCGTCAACTGGACTCTGGCTGATTCCTGGATTTGGGCGCGCCTCCAGCAACTCGTCCGCGACGTGGAGCGGCTGTTCCAGGCTTACCAGTTCGGCGAGGCCGGGCGGCAGATCTACGAGTTCTTCTGGTCCGATTTTGCGGACTGGTATGTGGAGGCCGCCAAGTTGCAGATGCAGAAAGAGGAAACCAAAGCGCAGACGGTCGAGACATTGGCTCGCGTGCTGGATATATGCCTGCGCCTGCTGCATCCCTTTACTCCGTTCGTGACCGAGGAACTGTGGGGTCACCTCAGAAACGCCACTTGCCACTCGTCACTCGCTACCCTTGCTCAAGATTGGCCCGAGGCGCTCATCGTCGCCGCGTGGCCGGAGCCGCGCGAGCCCGAAGGCTGGGAGGCAGGGAAAACCGCGGACTTCGCACTGGTGCAGGAGATCGTCCGCTCCATCCGCAACCTGCGCGCCGAGAAAAAGGTCAGCCCGGCGAAGCGCATCTCGGCGGCGGTCGTCGGCGGCGCGAAAACAGATTTGCTCGGGGAGCAGGCTGCGGTCATCGCCGCGCTGGCGGGGCTGGACCCGGCGCAGTTCGCCGTTCACAAGTCGCTTGTCACCAAGCCGGAGGACGCGGTCGCCCTCGTGGTCGGACCGGTCGAGGTCCACGTCCCCCTCTCAGGCATGGTGGACGCGGACGAAGAGCGCACCCGGCTGGAGAAAGAGTTGAGCAGCCTCCAGGTCCAGATCGAACGGTTGGAGAAACTGCTCGCCTCGGACTTTGCAAACAAAGCCCCGGCCGCGGTCGTCCAGAAGGAACGCGAGCGGCTGGCCTCGTTCCAGGAAACTGCCGAAAAACTCAAGGCCCAGTTGTCCTGAGAGGTCTACTCGGGCACTGCAAGATATTCTCCCCCTTTCTCGACGGAAAGGGGGATTTTGCTGATTTCGTATGGCGCGGCCGAATGGTTGTTGTTTTTTATTTGCAGATAGTGTACACTTTGTTTACCGAGAATCTGGATGGATGGTGTCTATTGTTTTTAGGGCCTAGGCCATGTGGTCTCTAACCATTACGAACCCAAGAAGCGAGCCGCTGCAGATTAAAGTGACCCCCGGCAAGATGTCCATTGGGCGGATGAACAGTTGCGACATTGTCATCAACGATGTCGCCGCCTCCCGGCGGCACGCCGAGATCTATTATGATCCATTGCCCGAACTGGTGACAATCAAGGACCTGAAGAGTTCGAATGGCACCTATGTCAATCGGCAGAGGATTACCGGTTTCATTCGCCTGCAAAATGGGGATGTGATCCGCATCGGTCAGACCGTCATGCACCTGGCCAGGCTCAGCGACGTTCCATCTGAGCAGAAGGGAATCACAGGCACGCGCCAGTTTACGCGCGAATTGGTCCTGGAAGCCGTTGACGAACACCCCATCCTCCTGCAGGAAATCATCGAGAAACTGAATACGGTCGTAGAACTCGAGTCGGCAATCTATCAAATCACCGACCTGATCAAACGCGCCATGGGAGTGGATCTTTGCGAAATCATTCTCGCCCGCGACTTCAAGAAAGTAAATATGGAGGTAAGTGGCAATCTGGTGGTGAAGTCCATCCGGAATTCTTCTATCGAAGCCATCCCTCTGGCGTTATGTGTTCCGGTCATCATCGGGGGGAAACCCCTGGCTTTGATTTACATGGAAAGGAATCGGTCCGATGCCCGGCCCTTCGACAAACGGGATATGCAACTGGCTGTGGCCATCAGCCATCAAACCGCTCTGACCATGCAGCGACTAGAGTTGCTCGAAAGGATTCGCAAGGAGGGGCAGGCCAAGCAACTCTTGTTGCGTTTCGTCTCGCCCATCGAAGCCGAGGACATTCTGGATGACTATTTGAAGACGGGGAAGTTCCCCGACCTGGCCGAGAAGAAAGTCACCGTTCTGTTTGTCGAAATCGCCGATACTACCGGGCTGGCGGAACGAATCGGCCCCAAGAACTTTTCATCCTTCCTCAATACTTTCTATCAATATGCCACGCAGGTGGTATTCAGGAAGGGCGGGATGGTGAAATATTTGGGAGATGGTGTGCTGGCTGTCTTCATGGAGACGAAGGGTGGGCCCGAACCCGAAGAGAGGGCGGTTGGCGTTGCGCGGGAGATTATAGATTATGTGAAAAGAGTAAGGCCCCCAGAGTCTGATCAGGCCTGTGTGGTCGGAGTGGCCATCAACACCGGCAATGCCATGGTCGGGTATGTGGGCACCCAGGAACGGGCTGAGTTTAACGTTATGGGAAATTTGATTAAAGTAACGTATCGGATGCAGGAATATGCGCTCCCCAACCGCATCTTTGTCGGTGCTTCGACTGCGGCGACAATTCACAACAAGTATCCGGTCAAGAAAGCCGGCAGTTTGGCGATGAGAGGCAGCGAACAGCCGCTCCAGGTCTACGAGGTTAGCTTCGTAAAAACGGCACCATTTGTCCTGAGGGAGGACGAACGGAAAGAACAGGATCAGAGGGAGAAGGATAAAGAGATGTCGGCAGCCTTCAAGGCGATAGCCGAGAAGTTGCGCGGACGGGAGAAATAGAACCAGGAGGAACTGGTATTGTGCGCGCAGGGTTGAAGTTGAAGATGAAATCTGCCCGGTCTTGCAGGCCGGGCAGATTTTTTAGCGTGACATTTCAGCCAGCCTGGAGGTGCTGATCCGGGGCAGGAGCACCTTGAAAGTCGAGCCCTTGCCCGCCCCTTCGCTTTCGGCCCAGAGTTTCCCGCCATGCGCTTCCACAAGTCCTTTGGCGATCGGCAGGCCGATGCCCATGCCTCCATACTTTCGGGTGGTGTGCGGTTCAACTTGGTAGAATTCGTTGAAAACCTTTTTTAGATCATCCGCTGGAATCCCAATCCCGGAATCTTGCACCGAGACGAGCAGGTCGCCGCCTGCCTGGAGTAACGCACTGACGCCAATATGCCCTCCCTCGGGGGTGAAACGGACTGCATTGTCCAATAGATTCACGAAGGCCGAGGTCAATTTCTCTGGGTCGCACTTGACCGGCAGGGGCTGCTCCGGCAGGCTCATGATCACTTGTTGGCTTTTTGCCTCGGCCAGTGTCTTGACTTCACCGAAAGCGCTGCGCAGAATCTGCTGGATCGGCACAACCAGCCGGTGCATCACCATCTCTCTGGAACGCAGCATATTCAGGTTGGTCATGGCATCCACCAGGGCGCGCATTTGCATGGCCGCGTTGAGCACCTGCTTGGCGTGGTCTGAAAGTTCGCCGGGAGACTCCTCCTGGAGAAAGGACGCATACCCGATGATAATGCCCAGCGGCGTGCGCAGTTCGTGGGAAGCCAGCGCCAGGAAGTTGGTCTTCAAGTGGTCGGCGGCGCTGATTTCATTGTAGGCGTCGCGCAGGGCTTTCACCAGCCGGGCGTTGTGGACGGCCACCGCAGCCTGCGAGGCGATCACAGAGAGAATGTCAGCGTCGGCCTCATCGAAAGTGCCTTTTCGTTTGTTCAAAGCCTCCAGAACACCAGTGGGGCGGTCCCGGACGCGCATCGGCACACCCAGCAGGTTGTGTACCTCGAAGTTAACATGTTTCGAAACACTTCCGTAATGGCGGCTGTTGAGGCTTACATCCGACAGGCTAATCGGTTTGTTCTCGAGGAAAACTTCTCCGGCCAGGCTGCTGTCCAACGGCACGGGAATCTCGGCCAGCCGTTTCGGGTCCGATCCCGTGGCGGCTGCGAAGACCAAGCGGGCGTGCTTCTCGTCGTAAAGCAAAATCGAGACCGATTCGCAATCCAATAGATCTGCGGCGGTCTCGATGATGAATTGAAGCAAGTCATCCAGGTTGAGGGTCGAGTTGAGGGTGATGCTGACTTCGATCAGCCGGGCAAGTTGTTCCGCCATCTGGCGGAGTTGGGGCCGGTTTTCATCCATGCCTCTAGTTTAGCCCGGAATTCGCTGGGACGCAATATAGAATATATGTTCTATATTGTCATAATTCCTGTCTTCGGAAGATGAACCAGGCAGCGGCCAACGAAATAATGATCATGCCGAGGCTGACCCAGAGTGCCGGCCAAGAGGCGGCCTCGGAGCCCAAGGCAATTTCTCCGCCCCAAGAGAACAACTGACCGGGGAAAAACTCCCCGATGCGCGGCAGGGACCCGATGCCTGCCACTAAGACCAACGCGGCGAACGCCAGCCCGGCTGCCGCGCCCTGCGTGCGCGCCAGCGTGCTGCAAAGAAGCGTCACAGCAATGTAGACCAGGAAGACGAGCAGCATCAGCCCGTTCAACGCCAGGAAGGATCCCCAGGCCAGGGCCTCGAAAAGGAGCAGGGTGTAATACCAACATCCCAGTGCGGCCGCAGCCAGGCTGATGGCAAACATGCTCCCCAGGGCGGCAAACTTTGCCAGCAAGAAGGTCAGCCGCGAGAGTGGATGAGTCAGCAGCATGGCGGCCGTGCCGCGTTCCTTCTCCTGCGCCACCGCGCCCATGCTCATCAGCACAGCCAGCAGGATGCCGAACTGGCTCATGTTCTTGATATACTGTCCGACCGCGTCTGCCAGGGACGGCGCGGGAATGAGGTCGGCCAAACCCGGCGGCATGTCGGGAATGGACTTGAGCAGTTCCGGCGTGAATTTTGCCAGCAGGGGCGAAGCCAGCCCGAAGGCAATCAACACCGCGGCAACAACCAACACACGTTTCGTGCGCCATTGTTCCATCAGTTCCTTGCGAAGTGCGGTGACGAAGTTCATAGCGCCGCCTCCTTGCCTGTCAGTTGCAGGAATACATCTTCGAGAGAGGGGCGGACCTCTTCGTATCTGCGCAGGGTGACTTCCTGTGCCACGGCGGAGGACAGGATTTCCTTTCGGGCGCGGAGGATGTCTGTGACGGTGACGCGCACGGCAGCCCCGTCCACGCTGATGGCAGCGATCCATGGCTGGACCTTGAGCCTGTCTGCCCAGCGGCTGGCAGACGCGGCGTCCGCGGCTTCAGCCTCGAAGACCGGCTTGGCGTAACGCTCCATCAAGGCTTCCCGCGGCGACTGGACGATCATCCGCCCCTTGGCGATGATCCCGACCACGTTACAGACGCGTTCCACATCGGCCAGGATGTGGCTGGACATCAGCACGGTGCAATGGCCGCGCAGGTCTTCGATTGTTTCGAGCATTTCCTTGCGCCCGGCCGGGTCCAGCGCGCTGACGGGTTCGTCCAGCAGCAGCACGTCCGGGTTGTGGACCAGGGCGGCGGCCAATCCCAGCCGCTGCCTCATGCCGCGCGAAAACCCTCCGATACGGCGTCTCTCGGCTTCCGCCAGATGGACCAGGTCGAGCAGTTCGCGCGTCTGCCTGGAACGTTCGGCGGCGGAAAGCCCGTGGAGCCGGCCAAGATAGTCGAGGAACTCGCGCGGCGTCATCCAGGGATAGAAGGTCGCTTCCTCGGGCAAGTAGCCGATGCGGCGGGAGAGGCGGCGGCCGTCAGAGCGGAGGTCCACTCCGGCAACGGAGGCCCGGCCCGAGGTCCCGCGCGCCAGACCAGTGAGGATTCGCAAGGTAGTAGTTTTGCCCGCGCCGTTGGGTCCGAGGAAGCCGAAAACAGAGCCGGCTTCGACGGTCATATTCAAGCCGTCGAGCGCGTGGACAGCGCCGTAGTGCTTGTGAAGGTTCTCGACCCGAATCATTCGTCTTTCCTCCCAATGACGAAGTAGACGATGGGACCGATGAAATTGACCAGCACGATTACCAGCACCCAGACCCATTTTGGA
Organism: Chloroflexota bacterium; assembly: GCA_040754355.1. Classification (GTDB taxonomy): domain Bacteria; phylum Chloroflexota; class Anaerolineae; order Anaerolineales; family Villigracilaceae; genus UBA877. The sequence continues at coordinate 9,138 of JBFMCM010000293.1, forward strand.
CCGCGAGTGTGCTCACGGCGGGCGAGATCCACCAGGGCTGCAATCATCAAGGCCAGTTGAAGGATGAGCACCGGGATCAGGTAGGGGATGTAGTTTGTTATATCTGAGGACATAGGAATTCTCCTTTGTGTTGCAAGTTGCGTTGCCTATGGCATCGAACGCCAGCGGCGGGCGGTCCGGTCGAGCGGGCGTTTGGCGATGATCTGAGACTGGTTGGAATTTTCTATCGTACGAAATCCGACCACCTCCCAGCCCTCTTCACCGAGTTGGTTGAGCAGGGCCTCCAGATCGCTGTCTTTTACGCCCTTGAAGAAAGTGCCAACCGTCAACACGTGGTATTCCCACCGATTGAGTTCAGACATAATTACCTCCGAAGAACAGGCTGGATTGGGGTGTTGTTTTCAGCCCGGGCCTCTACAAAGTCAGTTTTTTGAGCCGGTTTTGTTTCACATGAAACGACTTTTCGGGCAGCCAGCCCTGCCTTTGACCACACAGGGCTGGTTCTGTTTCACGTGAAACGGATGGCTATTTCTTTTCCTTTGGTACATTCTGCTGCGCCATCGAGACGATGCCGCTGATGCCGCCCAGGTTCATCGTATCCACTGCGCTGCTGGGAACGATGACCAGCGCGCCTTTCTCTTTCAGCCCCTCGAAGAGCATGTTCATGGCGCGCAGATGCAAGGCAGTGGGATTGTCAGTGTAGGCTTTCGACGCTTCTGCGAACGAGGCGGCAATCTGCTTCTCAGACTCGCCCAGGATGACGCGCGCCTGGCGTTCGCGTTCGGCCTGCGCCTGGCGGGACATGGCGTCTTCCAGGTCGGGCGGGATGACAATGTCGCGGATCTCTACTGACTGGACGGTAATGCCCCAGGGCGTGGTGCGCTCGTCAATGATTTTTTGCAGATCGGCATCCATCTTGGCGCGACCGACCAGGATGTCGGCCAGCACACTCTGCCCGATGATCTCGCGCAGCGCGGTCTGGGCGGCCCAGGCAATGGCGGCGCGGTAGTCGGCCACTTCCAGGGCGGCTTTCTCCGCGTCCCAAACGACCCAAAACAGCACCGCGTCCACATCCACGGGGACGGTGTCTTTGGTCAGCGTTTTCTCGGCTGAGAATGGCGTAACCATCACCCGGTGGTCAATCCAGTTCGGGACGCTGTCAATGATGGGGATGAGCCAGAAGGCACCCGGTCCGGCCAGTTTTTTGAATTTGCCCAGACGCAGGACAACAGCCTTTTCCCACTGGGAAGCCACTTTCAGGCCGAACAGGAAATATGTGCCGACCAACGTCCAGCCGATGATCCACATGGCAGCCCAGAAATCAGAAAGGATTCCGGCATCCGACATCAAGATTCCGCCTAATGCACTAACTAATAGGAAGATGCCGAAAAGAAAACCGGCGATAGCGGGAACATGCAGGTCTGCTTGCTGGCGGGTTTGTTTCTGATCTTTGGTGAGATTTTGTAAAGTAGTTGGGGACATGCGATACTCCTTTATATTCGATGAAATACTCAGTAATAATTTCGGGCTTGGTGCGTGTTCCAGTTATTGATTGCTGCGCAGGTTGGGCGAGTCGAAGAAGAGACCTTCGACCTGCGTCCCGCCGATCTGGAAGACGACTGTCACGACGACCGCCTCCAATTCGTAGGTGCACAGGATGCGGTAGACTGCAAAGCCCTGGTTGTTCGAAAGGCTGGACTCGCCACAGGATGTGTAAGTACCACTGGCAGCGTGGAGCAGGTCACGCAGTTGGGTGAACTGGTCTTCCGGGAAAGCAGCAAGCATTTCGGCACCGAAGTCGCGCGTGAAGGCGGCGTAGTCGCCCGTGTCAATGGCAGTCAGCATGTTTTCGGTCACGGCGCGGACTTCCTCGTCGGAGAGGCCAGCAGGACTGGCGGGGCCGCATCCTGTTGCCAGCAGCGACAAAACCAGCAACAGGCTCACGATGGAAAAGTTTCGAGTGGAAGACATTATTCAACTCCTTTTTGATCCGACCTTTTTCCGAAGGATGGACAGAATCTCTTCGGGTGAGAAACCCAGCCGGGTCGCATCGGCAAGATAACGTTCGGTGAGTGTTTCGAAGGTGGCGCTGCGCATGGCGTCAGAGACCTCAGGCGGAGGATTCTCCAAAATGTAGGTACCGCGTCCCTGCTGGGTAGAGATGACGCCGGCCTCGTCCAGAATACGATAGGCGCGGGCAACTGTGTTGAAGTTGACGCGCAGTTCGGTTGCCAGGGCACGCACGGTGGGCAGTTGGTCACCGGGCTTGAGATGCCCGTCCGCGATCATTTCCTTGATGCGGCCAACTAACTGGAGGTAGATGGGGATGCCGGAGCGGAAATCGAGTTCGATGTTCATAGGCAACGGCTTTTTGTGCGATTGTATAATTGTATCATTGTACTAATTGTATGATATTTTTTATGTTTGTCAAGCCCAGTTTGGGGACATAATAAATCTCCTCCATTTCCATAATCACCTGGAAATAAGTATAATCAAAGCAAGAGGTCCTTTTTCTGGCTGGTACAGGAGTTCCATCAATGGCTGAGAATGCTTCATGGCGGATGGGCGAATTTCTACGGATCGTAATCGTATTTCTCTGGGACAAACCTGCCGGGGCGTCAACCAGGGAAATTATGGAGGCCATCGCGAAATCCACGCCGTTGAATGCTGAAGAGACCAGCCCAATTTCCGATGGAGGAGGGTTTCTTCGTTATGAGGTGACGACGCGTGCAGCGATGACTGCCTTAGAAAAAGCGGGATGGCTGGCCAGGGAAAAAAGTCGGTGGCTGCTCACTGAGGAAGGTCAGCTGGCATGTAAAGATTTCCGACACGCCTCGGATTTTTATGTCGAGTCGCAAAGAATTTTCGAAAACTGGCGGTTAAACCGACCATCCATTTACTTAGCAATAGAATATGCCCGGGAGCAAGCGTGGGAACAGATCCGGTGGTATCTCCAGAACCTCACGCACTTAGAATTTCGCTCCCTGGTGCGGGAGCTTCTTTTGGCGATGGGACATTACCTGGAGTGGGTTGCCCCACCGGGCAAGAAACGCGGGCATATTGATATGATTGCTGTGCCCGACCCTCTCCGGGTCAATCAACAACGTTTGGTAGTACAGATTAAACATACCGGGCAGGTCATGACGGCTGAAGGGTTGGAATTGCTGATCTCTACGATGCACCCAGATAACATAGTTTTGTGTGTGTCCTCTGGCGGGTTCACAGAAACTGCAAAGGAACTCGCAGGCACGCGAGCATCTACCAGAATTGTGCTGATGGATCTGGAGAAGTTTGTTGATTTATGGATTGAACATTACGACCAATTGACCCCAGACGCTCGCCAGCGTCTTCCGATTGAACCGATCCACTTCTTGTCATTTGTCGAATAAATTCTCCTTACTAATGCCAGGGTGTTGTTTCGAGAGAAGCGGAGGAGAAGATCGGATGCGATAGGGTGTAAAATGGATTCGATGACCTATGAAAACTGCTGAAATCCCTCTCAGCCGCGCCAAAGTTACAGTCCCAGGCCGCAGGTCAGAGGTCCTGAGCCGGCCTCGGTTGCTGGATAGACTGGACGAGTTGCTCGACAAGCAACTTGTCCTGATTACTGCCCCGGCCGGTTATGGCAAGACAACCCTGCTCATAGACTTGGCAAACAACACGAAGATGCCAGTCTGTTGGTTCTCGCTGGATGCACTCGATCAGGATTTGCAACGCTTCCTTGCCTATTTCATCGCTGCCATTGCCGAGCGATATCCGGGCTTTGGCAACCAGTCCAAGGCGGCGCTAAATAGCATCGTTGCCGTGGATAGTAGCCTGGAGAATCTGATTATCACCATCGTCAATGAGATTTGTGAGCATATCCCTGAACATTTTGTCATCATCCTCGACGACTATCAATTCGTAGACAGCGTCAGCGAAATCCGTGATTTTATTGGCCGCTTCCTGAAATTGGCGGGGGAAAACTGTCACCTTATCCTGGCGTCCCGGCGTTTGCCTGCTCTGCCTGATTTGCCGGTTCTGGTGGCGCGTCAGCAGGTGGGCGGTTTCGATCTAAGTGAACTGGCCTTTCGTCCAGATGAAATCCGCTTGCTATTCGAAAACGGATACAGCGTCACATTATCGGACGCGGATGTGGAAGAGATTGCGCGCCGGACCGAGGGCTGGGTCACCGGTCTGCACCTGACTCGCCTCCAGGGCACCGACAACGTTCCCGATCTGACATTTACCGCCAGTGCCGTGGGCGTGGATCTGACCGATTATTTCGACCAGCAAGTGCTCAGCCAGCAATCCCCCACAATCCGCTCCTTTCTGTTGCAAACCTCCCTTCTCGAAGAATTCGATGCGACCTTATGCGATTCCGTCCTCGGCGTGGGAGACTGGCGGACTATTATCAAGACTGTTCGCCGCAACAACCTCTTTACGATTTCGATTGGCCCACACGAAGAGTGGACGCGCTATCATGCCCTCTTCCGGGAATTTCTCCAGAAACGGATTCAGGAGGAAAGCCCGGAAACTATGCAAGCCGTCCTGCTTCGGCTGGCCGAGGTCAGCGAGGAGCGAGGGGACCTGGAAAAGGCTTACCATGCCCTAACTCAAGTGGGTGATCAGCAGGCCCTCGCCGCGCTGGTGGGGCGCGCCGGGACGCCGTTGATCGAAAATGGTCGCATCTTGACTCTGTCGGCTTGGTTGAGCGGTCTGCCCGAATCGCTCGTAATGCTAAATCCTCGCCTGCTATTGTTATCTGGGAATGTGTCTCTCGCTGAGGGACGGGTGCAATATGGCCTATCGCTGATTGACCGCGCTGAGACGATGTTTCGTGCTAGGAACGATATGCCTAATGTCGCCATATCATTGATGAACCGCTCTTGGGCGCATCGACTCTTGGGTGCCTACCAACCTGCCGTTACAGATGCAGATGAAGCCATCTGCCTGGTAGATGGGAATACAAATCAGGAAGATCTTCTGGCAGAAGCATATCGCATGAAAGGACTGGCTCTCTACAGGTTGGGGGAGATCAAGGAGTCTGAGACATATCTTGACCGCGCATTGGTGAAATTTATCCACCAGCGCCAGGAGAAGAACATCCCTCAAGCGCAACTGGAGTTGGGTATGGCGCGGCGCGCCCTCGGAGATCTGGTTTCGGCCCATGTGTATTATGAAAAAGCGCTCAACGCCTGGCAGGAACAGGGGAATCTCATGGCCCAGGCCAACCTGTTGAACAACCTGGGCGTCCTGTACCATACGCGCGGAGAATACGAGAAGGCGATCCAGACTTTCGAAAAAGGCCTGGATTGCGCCCGGCGCAGCGGGTATGCGCACTTACAGTCTTTTATCCTGGCCAGCCAGGGAGATGTGTACACCGATATTGGCGACCTGGAGACGGCCGGCCAGATTTACCAGCGGACCTACGACATTGCCGTCCAGAGCGCTAACCATTTCCTGACCAATTACGTTCGAATTTCCCTGGCGGGTTTAGCACGTCAGAAGAGAGACTATGAACAGGCGCGTCACTTATTGGATAATGCAGTGGACGCTCTCAAGAAAAGAGGTTCGTATTATGAGCTCGGGCTGCATGCACTCGAGTCTGGGCGGTTATATCTCTCATCGGGTCATCCCAGGGCAGCCGTACCGGACCTGCAGGCTGCGCTGGAAAATTTCGAGCGAGGCGGCCTGAAGGCAGAAACAGCCTGGACGCGGCTCTGGCTGGCTGCTGCAATGGTCGAGGTCGGAGAAACCGAGTCGGCCAGCCGCATGTTGACGGCTGCCCTCCACTCGGTGGAGGGAGGAAAACTGCCGCCCTCCTTTTTAGCGACCGGGCTCCAGGTCCGCGGCTGGCTCGCTGCGTTGGGAGAGGACGGCAGAGCAAGGCCGCCTGTCCGCTCGTTCCTTGAAGAAGTGGATTCGTTCCAGGAACAACTCTCGTCCATGCGGAGGCGTTTGCGCCGCTTAACCAGCGCAGTTTCTGTTGACGAACCCGACCTGGTCATCCGGGCATTTGGCAAGCCGCAGGTGAGGAGGCAGGGGCGCGCGGTAACCAACGCTCAGTGGCATTCCCGGATAGTTAGAGAGTTGTTCTTCCTGCTCGTTCATTTGAAAAAACCGTTAACCAAAGAGCAGATCGGTGAAATTCTCTGGCCGGGGAGTAAACCCGAGGATTTGAAATTACGTTTCAAGAACGAACTCTACCGCCTGCGGCGGGCTGTGGGACAGGAAGCTATCTTATTCGACGGGAGCGGATACCGCTTCAATCGGGATCTCGAAATCGAGTACGACGTGGATACTTTCGGGGCCAGCCTGAGCCGTGCGCGATCTACCAGGAACGCGGACGAAAAACTGCGTGCTTATGAGGAAGCCGTGGCGTTGGTGCGCGGCCCGTATCTGGAGGATATCGATTCGACCTGGGTGCTGCCTGAGCGCGAACAACTCCAGCAGGAATATCTCCATGCCTTGCTGGCCCTGGCCGAACTGCGCCTGGACCGGAAAGATACAGAGGCGGCCCTGAAGACCTGCTATTACGTCCTGGCTGCCGATAGAACTTTCGAGGAGGCCCATCGGCTGATGATGCGCATCTACGCCGCCCGAGGCAATCGTACAGGAATCGTGGACCAGTACCAGGCTTGCCGGGAAGCCCTGGAGGACGAATTGGGGGTCCCGGTTTCGGCGGAGACTGAGGCACTCTACCAAAGTTTGACTTCCTGAAATGATTTTGCAATGCGCCAATCCCCGCGAAAGCGGGGATTTTTTGTTTTTCAGGTTACTTGGCGGCCTACTAAAGGCAATTTTGGAGCCTGTTTCGGAGCCTGCCTGGTTGTATGCTAATAGCATAACCAAACAAGAAAGGAAAATGAACCATGAAAAAAACCATTGCACAACTGATGTTGAACACCAGCGCTCCGGATGAAGGTGGTGGCGCTCCTGGTCCAAAACAACTAATGTTGGATGTTAGCGCTCCGGATGAAGGCGGCGGCGCTCCTGGTCCAAAATAAGTCTTGATCCTGTTCCCAGCCCCCCGTCTGGATGGCTGGCCGGATGAATTGGCCGCGGCCAGCAGCACCGCAGCACAGTTCCTTCTGCTGTTCTTCTGCTGGATCAACTTGGCTTCTTGTCGGCTGCTCGTTCTTGCCAGAGTTGTTCTCTTACCAAAGCAGCCTTCAGTCCCGGCGATGTGCTGATTGCACTGGGCGCTTTCTGGGTGATGGTTGCTGAAGCAAGAGTGGCAGATCGCCAAAGGAGATCTCAATGCTGAATACAAATACATGCCCACTAATAATTACCGCACAGGAATCCGTTGAAGAGCATCTGGATTTGTCCCGCTTGCTTGCCGCAGCAACGATCAATCAGGATTTCGAACGTTTGTTGCTTGATGACCCCCAGGCTGCTCTGCAACAAGGATACCAGGACGAGAAATTCTTCCTCACGGATGAGGAGCGTGATTTGGTCATGTCCATTCGCGCTGACTCGTTGTCCGAACTGGCCCAGATTCTGGTTCGAACATTGGGGGAATATGAACCTGCTCGATTACATTATCCCGCCCAGATTGAGCAATACTTGATACGCTGAGCGGATAAATCTGGATGACGCGGCGGGAGGGTGGCGCGGTGACGGAGGGGTGTCACCGTGCCCCGCGTCCGCGTAAGCAGTTTCCCCTTTATTTAGGAGTAAATATCTTGTGGACCCCGAAAAAGGTTCTAAGTTAGCTCCGGTTGTTACGAGTATGTCGAGTCAGCAAGATCACGCCTCTGCTCAACTCGAAGCAATTTTTCGCGCTTTTCCAGACGTCCTGTTCATCTTGAACGAGCAAGGGGTGATTCTGGAGTATCGCGCGGGCGACTCCTCCTTGCTGTATATGCCAGCCGATCAATTCTTGGGAAAGAGGATGCAGGATGTGCTGCCTCATGATTTGTCCGGTGCATTCGAAAAAGCCATCGAAAATGCTGTCCGAACCAACGAAATTATTGCATTGAAATACAAGTTGCCATTGCCGAACGGAGAACGATGGTTCGATGCCCGCCTCATCTGCTTTTCAAATGCTCAAATCATTGTTATCGCGCGTGATATTACCGACCATGTTCAGACGACAGAACGCGTTCGTCAGCAATTGCGCCAGATTTCTGCATTGCATACCATTGATGCAGCCATTACTGCCAGTTTCGATTTGAAAGTTACCCTTTCTGTCATTCTCAGGGAGGTTCTCAACCAATTAGCCATAGATGCAGCCGATGTCTTGCTTTTTAATCCAGCCACACGTATGCTGGAATTTGCCGGCGGGCAGGGTTTTCGCACCCCCGGATTCCAACACTCGGCCGTTCGAATTGGGCAAGGATATGCCGGGACAGCCGCCTTGGAACGCCGCACGATCAACACCTCGGAATTTTCTGTCCAGCGGCCAGGAATTCTTACTTCGCAGGAATTGAAGAAAGAAGATTTCGTCAGTTATTATGCAGTGCCTTTGTTGGCCAAAGGTCAAATCAAAGGAGTTCTTGAAATCTACCACCGATTGCCCTTGAAACCAGGGGAAGCCTGGCTTGAATTTCTGGCAGCCTTGGCCAACCAGGCGGCACTGGCAATTGACAGCGCGGAATTATTCCAAAGCCTGCAAAAGACGAACACTGAACTAAGCCTGGCCTATGACTCAGCCATCGAAGTTTGGTCGCAGGCTCTAGAAATCAGCGGCCGGGAGAACAGGGAACATACCCGGCGGGTATTAAACCTGACCATGCAACTGGCACAGCAAATGGGAATCGATGACCAAGATCTGCTTCACATGCACCGCGGGGTCCTCTTACACGATATTGGAATCTATGGCATTCCGGAGGCGATCCTTCTTAAACCCGGGCCATTGACAGATAGTGAGTGGACAATCATCCACGACCACCCAAAATTGGCGGTACAGATGTTGAAGTCCATACCCTATCTTTCTCCGGCGTTGGATATACCATATCATCATCATGAACGCTGGGACGGAAGCGGTTATCCTGATGGCTTGCAAGGAGAACGGATTCCCCTCCCGGCGCGCATCTTCGCGGTCGTGGATGTATATGACGCGCTTGTTTCCTCCCGTCCTTATCGGCCGGCCTGGACACATCAGGAAGCCGTGGAATATATCCGGAACCAATCTGGGATACTTTTCGATCCAAAAGTTGTCAGTTCGTTCTTGGATATGATTGCAATGAACACTACCCAGAAAGAACGACAAATGAAAAGGGAAAAACCTCCCAGCATTGGGGCCTCATGAGGAATATGAGATAGTGGTAGGCAAGCGAGAGACTCGAATACCATCCTATTTTTTGACTCTCGAACGAAA
>JBFMCM010000294.1:0-13512 GCA_040754355.1 Chloroflexota bacterium
AAATCCAGGAGTCAATGAACCGCCAGATGTCCGCCGAACGCATCCGCCGTGCCGTGGTGACCGAATCCACCGGTACGCGCGAGGCTGCCATCAACGTGGCCGAAGGCGAAAAACAAGCCGCCATTCTCAAGGCCGAAGGCCAGAAACAGGCCGCCATCCTGGAAGCCGAAGGTCAGAAGCAGGCCCAGGTACTGAAAGCCGAAGGTTTCTCGGTGGCCCTGGAGAAGATCTTCGCTTCCGCCAAGGCGGTTGACCAGAAGACCATGACCCTGCAATACTTCGAAACCCTCAAGTCGCTTGGCACGGGCGCATCCACCAAGTTCATCTTCCCGATGGAATTCACCAGCATGATCGAGAATTTCGTCAAGGGAAAAGAAAAGTAATAAGTAAAAAGTAAAAAGTGAGAAGGAACGGGTAAAATAAAAGCCTCCTGCGAATGCGGGAGGCTTCTACTTCTCGCTTATTACTTCTCACTCATCACTTCTTACTCATGGACATCCTCCCCGCCGCGCTGCGCGACCTCATTCCTCTGCGCCGTATCGAACACGCCTGCTTTCCCCACGATGCCTGGCCGCTCCTGGACCTGCTGGCTGTTCTCGCCTTCCCGGACGTGGTTCGCCTGAAAGCCGTCGTGGATGGACAGATGGTCGGCTTCATCGCCGGAGACCTGCGCCGCACCGAGGGCCTGGGCTGGATTGCCACCCTCGGCGTCCTGCCGGAATACCGCCGCCAGGGTCTCGCCCGCGCCCTGCTGCTCGAATGTGAACGCCAGATGAACACCTCTCGCTTCCGTTTATGCGTGCGGGCGGAAAATATCGAAGCCATCCAATTGTATGCGTCGGAAGGATATGAACGCACCGACACGTGGAAAAAATATTACAACGACGGCGGCGACGCGCTGGTGATGGAAAAATACAATCCGGACGGGAATTTCCTCTAAGCATCCGCCCCGCAGACAACGATGGACTATAATCGAAACATGCCTTCATCCCTCCCCTCGCCGGTCTGGATAGACCAGCCCGAAGACCTCCAGGGTCTCGCCCGCGAACTGCTCACCCAGCCGCGCCTGGCGGTGGACACCGAATCCAATTCCCTGCACGCTTACCGCGAACAGGTTTGCCTCATCCAATTTTCGACTCAAGCGATTGACTACCTGCTCGATCCGCTCGCCCTCCCCGACCTCTCCCCTCTCGCCTCCCTCTTTGCCGACACAAAAATCGAAAAGGTTTTCCACGCGGTCGAATACGACATCATCTGTCTCAAGCGTGACTTCGGATTCGAGGTCGCCAATATTTTCGACACCATGCAAGCCGCCCGCATCCTGGGCGAAAAACGAGTCGGCCTGGACGCCATCCTGGCTGAAAAAATGGGCATTGTCATCAATAAGAAATACCAGAAGGCCGACTGGGCAGACCGCCCGCTCTCGCCGGAAATGCTCAATTACGCCCGCCTCGACACGCACTACCTGCTCCCCTTGCGCGACATCCTCCAGGCCGAACTCGAAACCACCGGCCGCTGGGACCTGGGGCGCGAAGAATTCGTGCGCATGGCCAAACTGAACGGGAACGACCGGGTTGAGGTCCCTGCCTGGCAGCGGGTGGCCGGTTCCCATAAACTCGATGGCCGCCAACTGGCCATCCTCAAAGAACTGTGCGACTGGCGCGACCAGAGCGCCCGGAAACTGGCGCGGCCAGCATTCAAAGTCGTGGACGATAAACGCCTGGTGGCAATTGCCCTGCTTGCCAATCCGAAATACACCGATGGATACAAAGAGGTACTCACGGATTACCAGCGCAGGCGGTTCGGGACCGAGATCCTGCGCGCCCTTAAACGCGGCCTGGAATCTCCCCCGCTCTCCCGCCCGCGCCCCGCGCGTCCCAAGCAGGCCTATCTCAACCGGGCAAACGCCCTCAGCCAGTGGCGCAAACAGGCTGCCCGGAAACTGCACGTGGAATCCGACATCGTTTTGCCCAGGGCCTGGATGCAAGCCATCGCAGAACAGAATCCGCGCAGCCGCGCAGAACTGGCCGCCCTGATGCCCGATTCCCCCTGGCGCCTGGAAAGATTCGGCGAGGAAATCCTGAAAGCCATTCGCTAGAACCGCCTCACAGGAGCACTGATGCGTATCACATTCAATGGCGCCGCTCGCACCGTTACCGGTTCACAATATTTATTGGAAGCCAACGGCTCGAAAATATTGCTCGAATGCGGCCTGTTCCAGGGCCGCCGCGCAGACACTTACGAGCGCAACCGTTCATTCCGTTTCGATCCCGCCCAACTCAACGCTGTCCTGCTCTCCCACGCCCACATTGACCACAGCGGCAACCTGCCCAACCTCGTCAAGCAGGGCTATGCAGGCCCTGTTTACGCCACCCGCGCCACGGCCAGCCTGGCTGAGGTCATGCTGCTGGACTCGGGTCACATCCAGGAAGCGGATATCCTGTTCGTCAACAAACGCCGGCTTCGGCACAAACTCCCGCCGGCCGAGCCGCTCTACACCCAGGAAGACGCGGCCCAAGTGGCTCCGCTCCTGCGTCCGACCGATTACGATAAACCGTTCGAGGCCGCCCCCGGCGTGACGGCGGAATTCGTCGAGGCTGGGCATATCCTCGGTTCCGCCGCGCTCAGGCTCGAGGTCCAGGAAGGACGGCGCAAGACGCGCCTGTGGTTCTCCGGCGACATCGGACGTCCGGGCCTGCCCATCGTCCGCGACCCGGTCCTCCCCTTCGATGCCGATTACGTCCTCATGGAATGCACCTATGGTGACAAGCAGCACAACGACCCCGAACTGGCACACCGGGAGTTCTCCCACATTGTGCGGCAGACGGTGACGCGGGGCGGCAAAGTCATCGTCCCGGCCTTCGCGGTCGGCCGCACGCAGGAACTGGTCTACAGCCTGCACCTGCAGATTGCCTCCGGGGAAATGCCGCCCATCCCGGTCTACGTGGACAGCCCGCTGGCGGTGAACGCGAGCCGCATCTTCGAGCAGCACCCGGAATGTTACGATGAACAGACGCTGAAATTCATCCGCCTGGGGAAGCACCCGGCCTTGCAATTCGGTGGCTTACATTACATTCGGAATGTGGAAGAATCCAAGGCGTTGAACGAAAAAAAAGAGCCGATGGTGATCATCTCGGCCTCCGGCATGGCTGAAACCGGGCGCATTTTGCACCATCTCAAGAACAACGTCGAAAATCCAAAGAACACCGTCCTGATCGTCTCGTGGCAGGCTCCCGACACCCTGGGCCGCCGCCTGGCAGACCGGGCAAAGGCGGTGAAAATCTTTGGCGAGGAATACCCGGTGCGAGCGGAGATCGCCACGATTGGCGGGCTCTCGGCGCACGCCGGGCAGGATATGTTGGTGAAATACGCGCGTGCCATTCGTTCAGTAAAAGGCGTGATCCTGGTGCACGGCGAAGAGAATGCCGCCACCATCTTGCGCGAAAAATTGAAGTCGGCCGGGCTAAAGCGCGTCGTCTACCCGGATTTATTCACAAGCCTGGAACTATAGGGTATAATCCCGCCGCCCGGAGAGGTGCCAGAGCGGTTGAATGGGACGGTCTCGAAAACCGTTGTGGCCTTCGGGCCACCGTGGGTTCGAATCCCACCCTCTCCGCCTTATTGGGGCGACCAAATGGTCGCCCTGGTTGCGTTTATGGTAAGATTGAATCATGAAGTTGACCCTCGCCCTAGCCCAGATCAACACCAAACTCGGGGATGTTCAGGCCAACCTAGAAAAACATCTGTCACTCATCAAGGAAGCGAAGGCCGCTGGCGCAGACCTGGTCCTCTTTCCTGAACTCTCGTTGACCGGGTATGTGCTCCAGGACCTTGCGCCTGCCGTCGCCACCCTGACCGAAGCCGACGACCCCATCTTCCGGCATTTGCTCGAAGCCAGCCGGACCGTGGACCTGGTGGTCGGCTTCGTAGATGAAGATCCACGCCGCAGGTTTTACATCGCCTCCGTTTATCTTTCACAGGGTGAAATCATCCACCTCCATCACAAAGTTTACCTTCCCACTTATGGCCTCTTCGACGAAGGCCGTTTCTTCGCCCCCGGCGACTCCGTGCGCGCCTTCGATACGCGCTTCGGGCGCGCAGGGATGCTGATCTGCGAAGACTTCTGGCACGCCTCCCCACCCTACCTGCTCTGGCAGGATGGCGCCGATTTTCTCTTGTTTTCCTCCGCCTCGCCAGGGCGCGGCCTGAACGGGGAACCGAAACTCGAATCGTCAGCCTGGGTGGAACACATCAATCAGGCCTATGCCAGTCTATTCACAACCTTCGTCGCCCACGCCAATCGGACTGGCTTCGAGGATGGGTTGAACTTTTGGGGCGGCTCGACTGTATACGATCCAAATGGCAAACTGCTCATCCAGGCTCCCTATTTCGATGAAGCCCTCATCCTGGCCGAAATTGACCTGAACCAGTTACACCGCACCCGCGCCCGCCTGCCGTTACTGCGCGATGAACGCCCTGAATTGGTCCGATCCGAACTGGATCGAATCTTCCAGGAAAAATAACCAAGCCTGGGATTATAATCATCTGCGAGAAAAGAGATGACTACTCTATCTACCAGTTCAGTTAATGTTCCTCCAATCACTCAGCGGAAACGCATCCCGCAGGAAGCGATTGACCATGTCGTCCGGCAGATTATTGAAAAATTCCAGCCCTTGAAAATCATTTTATTTGGTTCATATGCCTATGGCACAGCCCGACCAGAAAGCGATGTGGATTTGCTGGTTATCATGGAAACACCGCTCAAAGAAGTCGAGCAGGAAATCTATATCTGCCAAAAAATCGAATATCACTTCGGCCTTGACTTGTTAGTCAAAACCCCTACGACACTGGCAAACCGCTTGAAGCTGGGCGATCCCTTTCTGAAGGAGGCCACCCGGAAAGGTAAAGTGCTCTATGAACGAACTGCTTCGTGAATGGATAGAAAAAGCAGAAGGAGACTACGCTACAGCGAAACGGGAGCTGCGTGCCCGGAAATACGTCAACTATGACGCTGTCTGTTTTCATGCCCAGCAAATGGTGGAAAAATATCTCAAAGCTTTTCTTTTTAAAAACGGTGTGGATTTTCCCAAAATGCATAATCTGCGTGAATTGCTCGAACTGTGCCTCCCCCTAGATGCTTCACTTGATCTTCACCGGGATTTGCTGACCCAATTGGACCGTTACGCTGTTCGGTATCGCTATCCTGGGGCATCATCAGAGAGGGAAGAGGCAAAAAAGGCCGTGCATATCGCCGAACAAATTCGCTCTATTCTGCGACAAAAGTTAAGGTTACATGGTTGAAATTAGTCTTTCCATTGACACCACCCTCGTCCGCAAAATCCTGACCGGATTCATCCGTTCAGAAATCAGCCGCGCCGGCTTCAGCCGGGCAGTGGTGAACCTCTCCGGCGGTCTGGACTCGTCTGTCTCTTGCGTGCTGGCTGTCGAAGCATTGGGTGCGGATAAAGTGCTCGCCCTGCGCCTGCCTTACAAGTCCTCGGCTCAGGATTCACTCGACCATGCCCAGTTGCTGATAGACAAACTTGGCCTCCCGTCATTGACCATTCCCATCACGGACATGGTGGATCCGCTGATCGCCCACGAGCCAGAGATGTCGGCCATTCGCAAAGGGAATATCATGGCCCGCATGCGAATGGTCATCGCCTATGACCAGTCCGAGGCGTCCAAGGGACTCGTCGTCGGCACCGGAAACAAGACCGAAATCCTGCTCGGCTATACCACCCTGTACGGTGACTCGGCTTGCGCCATCAACCCCATCGGCGACCTCTACAAGACCCAGGTCCGGCAACTGGCGCGGGCGCTGAACATCCCGGAGGCTGTCATTACCAAGCCTCCTTCTGCCGACCTGTGGGCCGGTCAGACCGACGAGGGCGAACTGGGTTTCACCTACGAGGAAGTGGACAAACTGCTCTACCTGCTGGTGGACCAGCGCTTTCGCCCGGAGGAATGCGTGGAAGCAGGTTTCGGCGAAGAATTCGTCCACAAGGTGGTGGAGCGTGTGCGCAAGAGCCAATTCAAACGCCTCCTCCCGCCGATTGCCAAACTTTCCAACCGCACCGTAGGCTACGACTTTTTATACTTGCGAGATTGGGGAACGTAAGAAATTAGGACCGAGAAACGTGAAACGAGTAATGAGTTGAAGACTCGCCGCTCATTACTCGTTTCTTGTCACTCATTTTTCATCCCCTTTCCACCTCCCAATGAAACTACACATCCCCCCAGCCCTGTATCACAAACGCTACCTCTACCTCTGGCTCGGCCTGTTGATTTCAATCTCAGGTTCGCAAATGCAATGGGCGGCCCTGCACTGGCACATCCGCACGCTGACCGGCGAGCCGAACCCTCTCGCCCTGGGTGGGATTGGGCTGGCGCGCATCCTGCCGGTGCTGGTCTTTTCGTTCCTCGGCGGACCGGTAGCAGACACATTTAATCGCCGCCGCGTCCTTTTCGCTACGCAGTCGGTCATGGCGCTGGTGGCACTGGCGCTGGCTGTCCTGACCTTTACCGGGCACATCACCATTTGGTATATCTACCTGCTGACAGCCATCCAGGCCGCGGCCCAGGCTTTCGACGGTCCTGCCCGGCAGGCCATGATCCCCAGCCTCGTCCCGGCCAAAGACCTGCCGAACGCCTTCAGCCTATCTTCCATCGCCATGAATACCGGCTCGATCATTGGTCCGGCGTTGGCCGGGATGGTCATCGCAGCGCTGGGACAGGAATACACATATTTCTTCAATGCGGTTTCCTTTCTGGCAGTCATTCTTGCGTTGGTGCTGATGGGTTGGGTTCCTCAAGATACGCGCAATGCACCGGGAATCAAACTCTCAGCAGCGATTGATGGATTCCGCTTTATTTTCTCCAAGAAAATCATCCTGTCCACCATGCTGGTGGATTTTGTGGCAACGTTTTTTGCCTCGGCCAAGACCATGATGCCCATCGTGGCAAAGGACATCCTGAAAGTCAACGAGGTTGGCTACGGCTGGCTTTCTTCAGCAGAGTCCATCGGTTCGGTAATCGCCGGAGTAATCATTTCTCAAATCCATACCATACGAAGGCAGGGAAGAATCTTCATCTCCTCGGTGGTCGTTTTCGGCCTGGCGACTGTCCTGTTTGGTTTTTCATACAAGATGGGGATCGGCATCATTTTATTCTCCTGGCCCGGTTTTGCCGTCACGTTGGCCTTTGTCGTGGCATTTATGGGCATGGTTCTCTCGGGGGCCGCGGATGCCGTCAGCACCATCATCCGCAATACCATCCGGCAGTTGAACACTCCCGACCACATACGCGGGCGGATGGTTTCTGTCAACCAGATTTTCTTCCAAGGCGGGTTGCAGTTGGGTGAGGTGGAGGCCGGGATCGTCGCCAGCCTGTTTGGGGTCCCGTTTGCGATCATCAGCGGAGGGATCGGCTGCATCGTCGGCACGGCGCTGATCGTCCTGATGTGGCCGGACTTGCGCCGCTATAACGGGGACGAGCATCTGTCCACCGCGGCAGCAGGCTGACGGTCGGGTTACGCTTACCCTACGTCTTCCCTACAATTTCGAAATACCGGTTGACTTTCGTTTCGATTTCCACTATACTGAGTTCAGAGTAATCGCCTATGCGAGTCTTGAGCCTGAAATCCAAATTCGTTTGAAGGCACGCTTTCTTTCGCGTGCCTTTTCTATTTCGAAAGGAGAAGCCTATGGACTCTGGAATGATTGGCAAAATTCAGAAAGCCAAACGCTATGCACAAGAGCGTCACCGCTTTCACTTCGAAGCCCTTACGGTAAAGATTAACGGCGAGAACAATTCCCACACCGCCAAATTGGCGGACGGCAAGTGGCACTGCGATTGTGACTTCTTCCAAAGCCGAGGGGTTTGCACTCACACCATGGCGCTGGAAGAACTGCTCAAGGATATGCTCGTCATCACCAATTAACCTGCACCATCCACACAGCCTCCTGCGTCAACCGCGCCGGAGGCTTTTTTATTTGGTAAAATTCAGGCCTATGAAACCCATTTCACGGCGTGATTTTCTAAAACTGGGCGGGCTGGCGCTTTCCGGCCTGGCCTTTACTTCTGTTTTACCGGAATTCCACGAATTCGAAGACATAGAATTGGTCCGGGTGGCATACCGCTTGGGAGTCAGTGTGTACAAGGAACCAAACGACGAGAGCCAGATCGTCGTCACCTGGCCGCGTGATTCGTTGATCAACGTCTATGAAACGGTTGACTCTGGAACGCCCGAATATAATCCCATCTGGTACCGCGTCTTTGGCGGCTACATGCACCGGGCGCGACTGCAAAAAGTACGTTTCCACTACAATGTCCCGCTGGAGACCATCCCGGAGACAAAACTCCTCGGCGAGGTCACCGTCCCCTACATCCAACCTTACCGGTACAACGAACGGGACGGCTGGACGCCCGTCTACTTCCTCCTCTATTTCACTACCATCCATTGGATCACCGGCGTCGAGGCCGGGCCTGACGGCAAAGCCTGGTACCGCCTGCAGGACGAGTCGGACGAAAGCATCTACTACGTCCCGGCGACCCAGATGCGCGCCCTGCCGCCGGAGGAAATTGACCCGATCACCCCCGAGGTGGAAAACAAATACATTGACGTGAACCTGAGCACCCAGACCCTGACCTGCTACGAGAACAACCAGGCGGTATTGACCACCCTAATCTCCAGCGGCGTGCAATATCTCTATGACACCCCTGCCGGGCGCTTCAACATCATGGTCAAACTCCCCTCCCGCCGCATGAGCGCGGCCGACCTGGCCGCCAGTGACGACGAAAACGTGCTGGCGGGCGTCCCGTGGTGCTCCTTTTTCACCGACAAAGGACATGCCTTCCACGGCACCTATTGGCACGACAATTTCGGGATGACGATGAGCCACGGCTGCGTCAACATGCGCAACGAAGACGCCAAATGGCTCTTCCGCTGGAGCCGTCCCACCGCCTCGTTCGAGGAGATTGACAAACTGACCCTCGACCGGAAAGGCTATGGAACGTTGGTGGAAATTCACTCTTGACATGCCCTACCTCACCTGGCCTACCAAAGCGTTATCGGACCCGCAGCCTGCCTCGCTGACTCTCGACTCGATCATTTATCCTCGCGGTCTTGGCTACCCGGCCTCGGTCCCCGATAGTTCGCTTTTTCTGGGGGAAAACTTAAGTGTGATGGCGTCTCACCTGCCGGAATACGAGGGCAGGCTGGATCTGATCTACGCAGACCCCCCATTTTTCACCAATAAACGTTTCCCGGCGCGCATCGGCCGCGGTGAGGACTCGCGCCGCCCAGGCGAATGGCAGTTGGTCGAAGGTTATGCCGATCATTGGGCCGACCTCGATTCATATCTTGATTTCCTCTACCCGCGCCTGGCGCTGATGTACCGCCTGCTTGCCCCGCACGGGACGCTGTACCTGCACCTCGATTGGCACGCGGATGCCTATGCCCGCCTTCTGCTTGACGAACTGTTCGGACGTGAACGCCTGCTAAACGAAATCATCTGGACATATCACGGCCCCTCTCCTATTCGGCGCGCCTTCAACCGAAAGCATGACACGATACTGGTTTATACCAAGGGTGATGATTACATCTTCAACTCTGACGCCGTGCGTGAACCCTACAACCCAAGCACGGTGAAAACCTTTGGCTCTTCTCCGAAGGCTGGCTTCGGCAAAGTGCCCGATCTCGAACGCGGCAAGGTGCCGGAGGACTGGTGGTATTACCCGGTCATCGCCCGCCTGCACAACGAACGGACGGGATACCCAACACAAAAACCGGAAGTCCTGCTCGAACGTATCCTGCTGGCCTCGTCCAACCCCGGCAGCCTGGTGGCTGATTTCTTCTGTGGCTCAGGTTCATTTCCCCTCGTGGCCGCCCGGCACGGACGGCGCTATCTGGCCTGCGACGCCACCTGGCGAGCCGTTCACACCACGCGCCTGCGCTTGCTTGAGGAATCTCAGCCATTCGCTTTATGGCGGGAGGAAAATACCGTTATTCCCAGTGCGCCCTCTTCCATGACACATTCCTCGTCCGGTTTGTCGGTCGCCATCAAAGATGCTCCCCTGCTAGATTACTGGGAGGCTGACCCGGCCTGGGACGGGAAAATCTTCCGCAGCGCGGCTCAAGCTCGGCGTCCGAACCGCTCGGCTGAGATCCCACTCGAAACCAAACTGCCCGTTGCAGGAACCAACGTCCGCATACGGGCAGTCACAGTGGATGGCAAGCAAATCGAAACAGGCTGATTACGCGTCCAGCCGGTAGCCCACTCCCCTCACCGTTGTCAAGTGAATTGGATTGTTCGGGTCCGCCTCGATAGCCTGGCGCAGCCAGGAGATATGTACATCGAGTGTGCGCGTGTCGTCTGTGTAGTTCGTCTCCCAGACCTGGGAAAACAGCGATTTCCGTTCCACTACCTCACCGCGATGTTCGATAAGGATAGTGAGAAGGCGCAGCAGCCGCGGGGTCAGGCGGGTGCGTTTTCCCTGGCAGCGGACGATGCGCTTCTCCACGTCGAGCCGGATTGGCCCGGCATGCAGGCTGTTCTTGCTTTCACCTGGCAATAGGTGTCGGATGCGGTTCAGCAGTTTCTGGGCCGTGAAAGGCAAGGTCAGGATGACCTCGGCGTCGGTCTTTTCGACCTCGCGATCAGGGTCGAGGATCAACAAGATGGGCAGGCTTGCAGATTTTACATGCAGGGTCTGGCAGATTCGCTTCCCCGTTGTCCGCAGGGTGGCAGCGTTGATGATTGCCACATCCGGGCAAAAACCATCCTCAAGGTGCTTGACCGCCTCACTGCCGCTGGAAACCAGTTCGACCGTGAAACCTTTTCTCCGCAGGGCCGGGGTGAAACCGGGATAGTCTGCGTGCTTACCCTCTATGACCAACAGCGTCGCATCGTCCATAATTAACCTTTAACATTATACACCAATGTTAAAGGTTTGGTGCGTGCTACCAAAGTACCAATCTGCCATAGAAACCGGGGAACACGGCCTTCCCACGCCAGCCCGCCTCTGGTAAAATCAGCCGCCGGAGTGTTGTACCCTTCACTCCTATTTCACTCTGTTAGAAAGGGCTTGAACCAATGAAAGTACTACTGATCAAGGATGTCTATAAACTTGGCCGCGCTGGGGATGTAAAAAAGGTCGCCGACGGGTACGGCCGCAACTTCCTCATCCCACAGGGGATGGCCGTCCTGGCCACTGAAGGCGCCCTCAAACAGGCCGACCGCATCCGCCTGAAAGCCGCTGAACGCCGCGCCATCGTCAACGAGGAAATGAGCGTCGTCGCTGAAGCGCTGGGCAAGATCCAACTCACCTTCGGCGCCCGCGCCGGCGAGACCGGCAAACTCTATGGTTCGATCACCTCGCAAGATGTGACCGAACAGATCCAGCAGTTGACCGGCTACGCCATCAAGCGCCAGCAGATTGACATGCAGCCTCTGCGCACTTTGGGCGAACACAGCATTCGCATCCGCCTGACCATGGACTTGATCCCGGAGGTCAAGGCCGTCGTCTTCCGCGAGGGAGAAGCGGAGCCCAGCCTGCCGATCGAACCCGAAGAAGCCAAACCCGTCGAGGAAGAACCAACCCCTGCCGAGGAAGCCGAACCTGGCGAAGAAGAACCGGCTCCAACGGAGGAAGCCTCCACTGAACCGGCTTCCGAAGCCTAACCGAACGAAAGCCACACAACATCACCGGTCAACCAAGGGGAACCGGTGATGTTTCTTTCTGGACTATGTCTGAAACAATCGGCCAGCAACTCAAACAGGCCCGCCTGGCGCGCAATCTGAGCCTCGAAAAAGTCGTCCAGGCCACGCGCATCCGGGTGCATTACCTCGAAGCCCTGGAGGCGGACGACTTCGAGTCCATCCCCTCGGCGGCGCAGACGCGCGGCTTCCTCAAACTCTACGCCGACTTCCTCAGCCTGTCGCTCGAAGACATGTTTGCCCGGCAGCGCGGCACCCCCACACCGGACCTCGAGCCGGCTTCGCCTCCACAGGAGCCTCCTGCCCCGGCTGAAAATGCCGCCGAGACCCAGCCCCCGACAGCCGAATCGCCAAAATCAAAGCCAAGAAAGCCCCGCCAACGAAAGACGGTTCCCGTCTCCTCCAGCGAAGCGGAAACAGCGACCGAACCCTCGGCAGCTCCAGAACCCGACGAGCAGCCGGCTGAAGAGGAGACACCCCTCCCGGAAAGCCGACCAACTCAGGCAGGCCTGGCCTCCCAGGTAATATTCAAGGCCATCGGAGACTCCCTGCGTCTGCGGCGCGAGAGCCTGGGGCTGAACCTGGACGAAATCGAACGGCATACCCATGTCCGCAAGCATTATCTCGAATCCCTGGAAAGCGGACAATTCGACCACCTGCCCTCCTCGGTGCAGACCCGCGGGATGCTGAACAACTACGCCCACTTCCTCGACATGGACATGGATTCCCTCCTGCTGAAATTTGCCGACGGCTTGCAAGCCCAACTCGCCGAGCGGCAGCCCAAGCCCGAGACTGCGCCCGAAACCAGGTCGAAAGCCCCCTTCAGATTCGCCCTCCCGGTTTCCCTGCGCCGAATCCTTTCACCTGACATCCTGGTCGGCGGAGGCGTGTTGATCCTGCTGGTCGTCTTTGCCATTTGGGGTACGGGCCGCATCATCCGCTTGAATGCTGCCGCCACCCCCCAGCCCACCGCCCCATCCATCTCCGACATCCTGCTTGCCTCCCCAGTTGCAGGCGAGGCAACCTTCACCAGCACAACCGGTCCCGGGTCCGAAACGGTGACGCTGGAGGCGGGAGCGACCCTGGAAATTACCCTGCCGCCCGCCGGGGAAGGGCCGGTCCAGGTCGTCCTGGTAGCCTCTCGCAGCACCTGGGCCAAAGTCATCGTGGACGGCAAGGTCGAGTTCGAGGGACGAGTCACGTCTGGGACAGCCTATTCCTATGATGGCAACACCCAGATCGAGGTCCTCACCGGCGACGGATCAGCCATCAGCATCATCTACAACCAGTCCAACCTGGGGCCGATGGGCGCTTTTGGCGAGGTCGTGGACCGGATTTATACGGCCACGAGCATTTTGATCCCCACGGTGACCTTCACCCCCACGCCGACCATCACCCAAACCCCAACGAAAACACCGCGTCCCAGCAATACGCCGCGTCCCTCGGCCACGCCCAAGCCTTGATATTCACCGCCTTTTCCTTAATGGTATGACCAAGAAAACATTCCATCTCACATCCCTCGGCTGCGCCAAAAATACCGTGGACTCCGACTCGATGGCGCAGTTGCTCGAACGCGAAGGCTACCGCGCCGTCAACGCGCCGGAACGAGCCAGCCTGCTGATCGTCAACACTTGCGGTTTCATCAGCCCGGCGCGGCAGGAGTCCTACGATGTCCTGCGCGCCCTGGCGAAAGGCAAACAACCCGGCCAGTTGCTCATTGCCGCCGGCTGCCTCACCCAGCGTTATGGCGAAGAAGTAGCCCGCCGCGTCCCCGGCGTGGACGGCATCCTTG
>JBFMCM010000295.1:0-5242 GCA_040754355.1 Chloroflexota bacterium
GAGGCAAGGAATGGCTTCAGAACCGACAAGAAACCTGGCGCTCGAACTGGTGCGCGTCACCGAGGCGGCTGCCCTGTCTGCCGGCCGCTTCATGGGCCGCGGCGACAAGAACGCCGCCGACAGCGCCGCAGTGGATGCCATGCGGGTGGTGCTGAACTCGATTGACATGAACGCGGTCATCGTCATCGGTGAAGGGGAGAAGGACGAGGCGCCCATGCTTTTCAACGGTGAGCGCGTCGGAACGGGGGACGGCCCGGAGATGGATATTGCGGTGGACCCGATTGACGGCACGCGCCCGCTCTCGAACGGCACCTGGAATGCGATTGCCACGGTTGCCCTGGCCCCGCGCGGCACCATGTTCAGTCCCGGTCCATTTCTCTATATGAATAAAATCGCGGTCGGCCCTCAGAATCGTGGCGTGGTGGATATAGAGGCTCCCGTAGCATATAACCTGCGAGCCGTTGCCCAGGCTTCGGGCAAGAAGGTCGAGGACCTGGCCATCGTCATTCTCGATCGGCCGCGCCATGATGAACTGATTGCCGAGGTGCGCAGGCTGGGAGCACGCATCCGCCTCATTCCAGATGGGGATGTGGCGGGAGCCCTGATGGCGGCTTGGCCGGATTCCGGTATAGATGCCTTGTTTGGAGTTGGAGGCACGCCCGAAGGGGTCCTGGCTGCCTGTGCCTTGCGGGCAATGGGTGGGGAGATTCAAGGGAAACTCTATGCCCGCAACGAGGATGAACTCCGCCGCGGCCGCGAGATGGGTTATGACTTCGAGAAAGTCCTGACCATGGATGACCTCGTCTCCAGCGAGGATGTCTTCTTTGCCGCCACAGGCATCACGGATGGCGAGTTCCTGCGGGGCGTTAAATATTTCGGCAGCGGCGCGCGTACCGACAGTCTGGTAGTGCGCGGACAAACAGGCACGGTGCGGCAAATCATTGCCACCCATCGCTGGGATAAACTCAGCAAGTTGAGCGCCATTAATTACCAGGGCAGCCTTTAGGGCTGGCAATCAGATAAAAACGACCTTATTTTTTTCCTTGTCAGGGATTTCAGTCTCGAATATACTCTTGCCGGAGGACCCTTCCTGAATGGCAAAACGACGTATCCTATTGGTAGACGATCATGAGGTAGTGCGCCTGGGGCTGAAGGCACTGCTGGAACGTCACCCGCAATTCGATGTCATTGGTGAAGCCGCCAATGCGCGTGAAGCGCTGGAATTGGTCGGCAATTACCATCCTGATGTGGTGGTGATGGATATCCGCCTCCCTGGTACTTCTGGCATCGAGGCGTGCGAGGAAATCACGAACCGTTATCCTGAAACCCGGGTCATCATGCTGACCTCTTACGCCGAAGATGAGATGCTTTTTTCGGCTATCCGCGCCGGGGCATCCGGTTACATGCTGAAGCAGGTGGGCGGGGAGGACTTGGTGCGAGCGAT
Organism: Chloroflexota bacterium; assembly: GCA_040754355.1. Taxonomy (GTDB): domain Bacteria; phylum Chloroflexota; class Anaerolineae; order Anaerolineales; family Villigracilaceae; genus UBA877. The sequence continues at coordinate 1,445 of JBFMCM010000295.1, forward strand.
CGAAGCAGTCGGACGCGGCGAGGCGTTGCTGGATCCGGCCGTTACCCAGCGCGTGTTTCAAGAGGTGCGGCGGGCGGTGAAAGAAGAAGAGGCCTCCGCTTTTGCCCATCTCAGCCAGCAGGAAAAGCATGTGCTCCTGCTCGTATCAGAAGGCAAGACGAACCGGGAGATCGCCAAAGCGCTCTTCCTTGGCGAGGGGACGGTGCGCAACTACGTCAGCAGCATCCTCTCCAAATTAGGCGTTAATAATCGCGCCGAAGCCGCTGCGTATGCGGTGGAGCACAATCTGCGCGAGTACATCTCGATGTAACAGCCGTTTTGGTTGACAAAATCCTAGTTTCGGATAAAATACACCCCGCACATTCAAGTGCTTGCCGAAGTGGCGGAACTGGCAGACGCGCTAGGTTCAGGGCTTAGTGGGCATTGCGCTCGTGAGGGTTCAAGTCCCTCCTTCGGCACAGGGAAACCCGCTGGATGGCGGGTTTTTTATTTCTATGATGCTTGCCAAACCCAGGAGGTCGGGGTAAGATACGGGCATGAAGGTAAAGTGGAAAAATATACTCTTCGTCCTCGGGATGTTCCTGGTGGTGATCCTTCTCCTGGATTTCAGCCGCCGCCTGGATGAGTTGGACCGGTTGACGACGCAACTCGAGTCTGTGTCGGCTGAAGCCACCGCGGTGATGCGGACCCAGGAAGCGCTGATGACCCAGGTGGCTTATGCCTCCTCGGACGCGTCGGTGGAGGAATGGGCTTATGAGGATGGAAAATGGGTGCGGACGGGGGAAACCTTGGTGGAGATCGTTCCTGCGGGGAACGTTACGCCTACAGCTGAAACCGTTCCAACTGCACAAGCGAATGAACAGCCCAATTGGCGCATCTGGTGGGAATTGTTTTTCGGTGACCAGCCGTGAGCCGGTAATAGTATCCCCTTGACCGGACATAACTACGCTTTACAGATGGAGCAGTTAGAATATTGCCACGCCCTGCCGGCCGTCTTTGGCAACATGCTCGGCCCGGTTGGCCCGGTCTATCAATTCAGCAAAATCGCGCAGGTCGTCCGTCAATAAGGCAATGCCAAGGGAAATGGTGACAGACAACTCTCCGTATTGAGTCGGGATCTTCGTGGCAGCAACACTCTTCTGAATACGCTCGGCAGTGAAACGAGCGCCTTCCAGATTCGTTTCAGGTAACAAAATGACGAACTCGTCGCCGCCGTAACGAGCGAACACGTCCACGGCGCGCAGGGTTTTCTGTATGGATTGCGCGATGGTTTGCAGGACGATATTGCCAGTGACATGGCTGTATTGGTTGTTGAATTGGCGGAAACCGTCAATGTCGAAGAACAGGGCGCAGAGCGGGTGATTGAAGCGCCGGGCGCGTTCCACTTCACGGCTGCCTAGTTCGACCAGGCCTCTGTAATTGTAGATGCGGGTTAATTCGTCTATGATGGCAAGGCGCTGCACTTCGGCGTACAGCCGCGCATTTTCGATGGCGATGGCCGCATGGACGGCTATCCTTTCCAATAAGTGCACCTGGTCGTCTCGATATGCCGCCGGCTGATCGCTCTGTATGGACATAACGCCTACTACCTTGTCGCGCACTGTCAATGGGATCCCGATATAGGATTTCGCTCGCTTGTCAGCGTCGGGCTGGCTGTTCAACGGGCCGGTGACGGATTTAGTGCTGTCATGCAGGTATAGGGTCCGGCGTGTGCGGATGATGTTGCCAACTGCCCCGGGGCGTTCACTAATGTCTCTCAAAAGACCACTTTGGTATTTCCCATGTTCATAATAAATCGGCACACTGATTAGTGTCCTTTGTTCATCGTAAAGCGCCACATAGAAAATGTCCATTGGCACGACCAAGTTGCACTGTTCTTGGAGAGTTTTGATGGTCTGTTCCATATCCAAACCGGCAGCGACTGCCAGGTTGATGCGGTTGATGATGCTGAGTTCTTCGTTCTGACGGGCGAGTTCTTTTTCTGCCTGCCGGCGTGAGGTGATATCGTGGAAGACAATCAACCGGCCGGTCAGTTTCTTTTGCCTGTGGAATGGACGGATGCGTATCTCGAAATAGTGCGGCGGCGTATCATCAGTCTGGATTTCTGTCTGTATCTCATTGACATCCGCGAATTGGTTCACGAAGGCAGCCCATTGTTGCAACGCTTTGGCGACCGGCTGGCCGAGGACCTGCCCGGCCTGGACGCCGATATATTTCTCGGCCGCCGGGTTGATATCAGCCAGCCGGTTTTGCGCATCCACAACCAGGACGCCATCGTTCATGTACTCGATGAGGGCATGGCGTGCGATTGGCACCAGGGTGAACAATTGGAATCGAAAGATGCCAATCGCGACGATGACGCCTGTGATCAGGAAGGAGATGGGGGTAATATCCAACCCGGGGAAGATATCAATACCAAAAGCGTATAATATTCCCCCCAGGATTGGGAAAATGGAACCCAATAGGATAATGCCGATTTGTCGCCGGTACGGGCGCTTTGCATACAGCCATCCTGCACCCAGTACCAAAAACCCTGCCATAACGATCAGGTAATCATAGGAAATCAGTACGAAAAAACCGGGACCATGTTCGTAGATAATCGTGTTCGAACCAGCCGGACCTGGCGTGAAGCCTTGCCATATCAAGCCGTGCAACTCGTTGGTCATGGTCGTAACAAGAGCGGCCAAGGGAATCACTGAGTATAGGATCAAATAGCGCGGTGAGAGAAAACGAGAGAGTTGGCGGTACTCAAGAGTGAAGATTAGGAACAGTGTTGGTGACAAGACTGCCCCCAAATATTCCAGCTTCGACCATAAAATTTTCTGTTCCAAGGATACCGATGCGGCTTCGACGCCGGAGGCGAATGACCACTCTGCCACGGCAAACATCAGGAAGACGAATGTGTCTGAACCGGTAACGCTCCGCCTGAGCAGGACGAGAATCGCCACGCAGGCGGCCACTGCGGCTGTAAAGTGCAAAATGGCCGCGTAGGGCGTGTATACCCAGGTCATGCCCCTCTCCACAAAGACAAACGGTGTGGCACGGCTGCCTCCAAAACGCTAAAACTTCTGACCTACCCGCCAGTATAGCACGAAAAAATTCGATAAATCCGTTCTTTCTGAATTACAGGATGATGACTTACTTTTAGGCACAGGATGTAAGACACTTTCCGAATCCGCTTGGCATGTGTTACAACGTACGTAGATACGATTTCGCCCGGAGGCTGTATGTTTCAAACCTTTGAGCAGGCTCAAAAATACGTCCGCGATTACAACATCGAGATGATTGACCTCAAGTTCTGTGACCTGTGGGGACGCTGGCACCACCTGACCATCCCGGCCAGCCAGTTTGAACATGATTTGATGGAAAAAGGTGTGGGCTTTGATGGTTCAGCCGTCGGGCTGAAATCGGTCAAAGCCGGGGATATGGTGCTCGTGCCGGACCTGGGGACCGGGTTCATGGACCCGTTCTGGGACACGCCCACCCTGTCCTTTATCTGCACCACCCTCGAAGCCGACACGCACGCCGTCTTCGTGAACGACCCGCGCAACATTGCCCTGCGCGCCGAGGCTTATCTCCAATCTACCGGCCTGGCAGACGAGAGCCGCTGGGGGCCGGAATTCGAGTTCTATATCTTCGACCGCGTCTCTTATGAATACGGCATCAACCGCGCTTACTACGAGATCTTCAGCGCCGAAGCAGACTGGAACAGCGCCCAGGGCGGGCACGGACACTACATCCCGGCGCATGGCGGCTACCATGCCATCCCTCCCAAGGATGCCCTCTATAAATTGCGCT
>JBFMCM010000296.1:0-2118 GCA_040754355.1 Chloroflexota bacterium
ACTTCACCGGCTCCGCGCCGCAGCAGCAGGGCAGCGTCAACGCGGTGAAGGCCATCACGCTTTCAGCGGTCTATTACGTTTTCCGCTGTCTGCTGGGGCTGGACGTACCCAACAACGCCGGGTGTCTCGCCCCGATCCAGGTCATCGCGCCGGCTGGTAGCGTAGTCAACGCCCTGCCGCCTGCGCCCGTGGCCGGGGGCAACGTGGAAACATCACAGCGCATCGTGGACGTCCTGCTCGGCGCGCTGGCGCAAGCCTGCCCGGAGAAAGTCCCCGCCGCAAGCCAGGGGACGATGAATAATGTGACGATTGGAGGAAGACTTTTGGAGACCGGCGGCTTGCCGCTGGCATCGCAGGAGCAAGCTCCTGCACTCCAGAGTTTCGCCTACTACGAAACCATCGGCGGTGGATTGGGGGCGCGGCCTAATTCGGACGGCATCTCCGCCATCCATTCGCACATGACAAACACGCTGAACACACCGGTCGAGGCGTTGGAATACGCTTACCCGCTGCGCGTCCGCCGCTACGCTATCCGTGAAGGGTCGGGCGGCGAGGGGCAGTTTCGCGGCGGTGACGGCATCCTCCGCGAGATCGAAGTCCTGACCGACTGCCAGGTCACGCTGCTGACCGAGCGCCGCGTCCACGCACCGTACGGGCTGGCCGGCGGCGGGTCCGGGGTGCTCGGCGAGAACGTGGTCATACGGGACGGAAAAGAAATCGCTCTACCCGGTAAAGGGTCCGTGGACTTGAAGGCCGGGGATGTGCTGTCCATCCGCACGCCGGGGGGCGGCGGGTATGGAGTAAAATCCCCCTGATGGAACTCTGGACGGATTTCATCTTCACCCTGAGTCTCGACGACATCCTGCGCGGCGAGGGCGCGGACCCTTCGGCAAGCTCAGGGCAGCGCCCGGAGCAGGTGCGCAAGAAACGCCCGGCGCTCGTCAGAGCCGCCTCGACCGCCGGGCATCTGGGGTTCACAAAACTCCAGCCGGTCGCAGTCATCCAGGATGCCCGGGTGATCGAACACCGGCACGAGCAGATATCTCTGGAAGATGGGAAGAAACTGACTGGCACGCTCGTTACCCGCCACCTGGCAGGCGCGGAACGGGTGGCGGCTGCCGTCTGCACCATCGGCCCGGAGTTGGAAAAACTTGCCGCCGCGCAGGAGGACTTCGTCCTGGCCCTGGCGCTCGACGGGCTGGGAAACGCCGCGGTGGAAGCCGTGGCCCAACAGGTTTGCCAGCGCCTCGCGGAACAGGCGCAGGCGGCCGGTCTGGAAGCCGGGACACCGCTCAGCCCCGGTGAACCCGACTGGCCGGCGGAAGTTGGCCAGCCCCAAATCTTCTCGCTGGCAGACCCGGCGCGTGCCGGCGTGCGCCTCACTGAGGGCGGGATGATGGTCCCGAAGAAATCCGTTTCATTCATCCTCGGCATCGGGCAAAACATGGAAAAGGCCGACGCGTGCGAACTGTGCAGCATGAATGAAAGGTGCCGCTACCGCCATGCCTGAGTTCCGGGTGGACTTCCAGCCGGTCGGGCGGCGCGGGGAGATCCGCCCCGGCCAGACGTTACTCGAGGCAGCGCAAGCCGCTGGAGTGGGACTGGCCTCCGTCTGCGGCGGCGCGGGGACGTGCGAGGAGTGCCGGGTGCGGGTCGTGACTGGGAGCCTGACTACGCCGACCCTGATCGAGGCGGCCGCCCTGGGCCAGGAGGCGCTCACGGCTGGTTGGCGGCTGGCCTGCCAGGCCGAGGCGCTCTCGGACGTACGCTTGCACATCCCGCCCGAGTCGCTCACCGCCGCCCAGCGCCTGCAGACTGAGGGCCAGGAAGCGGAAGTCCTCCCTGACCCAGCCGTCCGCGTCCCGGGCGCGTACGGGCTGGCCGTGGACATCGGCACGACCAAGTTAGCGGCTTATCTCATCAAGTTGGAGACCAGCGAAACGGTTGCCAAAGCCGGGGCGATGAACCCGCAGATCGCCTACGGCGAAGACGTGGTCAGCCGCATCGCCTACGCCGGGCGCGAGGCAGAGGGGGCGCATCGGCTCCAGTCCGTGCTCATCGAAGCCCTCAATCGCCTGCTGGCAGGTATGTGCGCCGAGGCGCACGTCTCGTCTGAAA
>JBFMCM010000297.1:0-7161 GCA_040754355.1 Chloroflexota bacterium
CCGAATTGGAGGCTGCTGCCAGGGTCATCCAGGCAGGGAAGAGTCAGTTGATGGATGTCGGCAAGGTCAACGACCGGTACTTTGCAAATAATTCTGCCGCCGGCCTGGAACCGTATGTCACCACGAAACAGATTCGCATCACCTGGATCAGCGGCATCCTGCGCTACCTGGTGGCTGCCATCTGGGCAATCATGGAACGCCCGAAATGGATGGCAAACATCCAATGGGATTCAGGCGAGTACAACGGTCCGATCTCGTTGGTGACCATCGGGAACGGCTCCCGCTCGGGGGGAGTATTCTACATGATCCCGCACGCCAAGCCTTTCGACGGGAAATTGACCTTTGTGTACGGGTATCGTTCCACGCGTCTTGCCATGCTTTCGACATTACCGAAGGCGATGAAGCCTGATGTTGGAAGTTATGTGGAGGTGGAAGGCATTCATGAGCAGGACGCAACCTGGATCAAGGTCCACCTCGAAAACCCGTCTCCCGCCCACACGGATGGGGAAATTTTCTCGGAGGCCATTCAGGATTTGGAATACAGCATCCAGCCGGGCAGGTTGAAGATCTTGATGCCGTAGAGACGAAATTTGTCGCTCGGATATCGTCCCCTGCTAGAGATTTCGAGGCGACGCGAAACGAGACCCAAGCGGGTCTCGTTTTCTGTGGGCGCGGAGGGGCTCGAACCCCCGACCTCATCAATGTGAGTGATGCGCTCTGACCGGCTGAGCTACGCGCCCGAGGTGACCGGGATTATAGCCCAGGGGCGCACCTTTGGCAAGGATTTATGCTCTGAACGTCCTATCGCCCCGGGATGTCGTAGATCGAGTGCGGATTCACCTTCGCCCCGTTGTAACTGATTTCGAAATGCAGGTGCGGGCCGGTCGAAGTGCCGCCGGTCATGCCTACCAAACCGATCAGGTCACCCTGGCCGACGTTCTGGGCGCAGCCGACGTTGATTTGACTCAAGTGGGCATACAGGGACTGCCACCCGTTGCCATGGTCAATGATGACCAGGTTGCCGTATCCCCAGGTATTCCAGCCGGAATATACCACCGTGCCGGCATCCACGGCATAGACGGCATTGCCTTCGGCGCCAGCAAAGTCCACCCCCAGGTGATTTACGTCCGGGCGGTAGTCAGTCCCGGAAAGCCAGTGCTCAACCGTGGGGAATACAAAGGTTCCGTACCCGACTTGAACATATTCAATGCCCGTGCAGACTCCCTCCCCCCAAACGCGCACCGATGGATTGTCTCTTACCAACTGCGCCGGGGCTGTCCAGGAAGTGAAGGCGCGCGTCCCGCCGGGGATGACAAGCCAGGTTCCATCTGAAATGTTTGGATTTTCGTAATTTCCGATGGTGTCCGGGTCGAGGTGGTTGCCGGGGAATTCGACGATGACTTCGGGCTCAACGCCAAAGTAGGCCGCGATACCGGTCAGCGTTTCCGCGCCGCCGCCTGTCCATTGATAATAGGTTCCGTCCACGGGCAGGATTTTCAATTCCTGACCGGGTTGGAGGAGATTGGGATTATCCTGCAAAACATCCTGATTTCCGAATAATATGGTGGTCGGCTTCAGGCCGTACTTGTCCGCAATCCCAAAAATGGTATCGCCGGATTGGACGGTGTAGGTAATTACGTCTATGCGCGGCCGGCTGGGGATGTTGGTGTTCAACCTGGCCTGGCGTGCGATACCTTCCAGGGGAGCGGAGATCGGCTCGGGGAGGAGCAGAGCGGTATCGGACGGGGAGGCTGTTTCCGCATCCGCGGGCAGGCTGGAGGTCCCGGCCCGGACGGTGCTGCGATACAGGTACTGCATCAGCCAGACGACGCCGATGATGACCAGAATGGACAGGAAGTTCGTCCCAAAGCGCAGGGCAACTTCTCCCAGCCCCAGGCGCGCCAGACTGGTCATCATGCGCTGGAAAAAGCCGCTTTTGGGCTGAGAATCTGGCTCGTTTGCGGGGATTTCTTCCAAAGGTCGGTTGTTCATTACGAGGCATGATAACATGCCCAAAAATGACCGTCAAGCAGGGGATTAAGCGCTTCTTAAGAATTTATCCTAGCTTTTGGAGTGCAGACTTCAGTCTGCATGATTTTGCGGACTAACCCTAAAGGGTGCTGCGCGAAGTCCGCACTCCAATTTTTCTACGCCTGTTCCCGGCGCACCACCGGGAAGCGGATGTGAATGAGGCTGACCGCCAGCAGGCAGATTCCCCCGGCCGCCAACGCGGCGCGCGGCACCCCCTGGCTTTGCGCCAGCCAGCCGACGAACAGGCTCCCGAAGGGAGCCACTCCCTGAATGGCCCATAAATAGACGCTGAAGACGCGCCCCCGCAAGGCGTCCGGGACCTCCAACTGGATGAGGGTGTTCATGATGGCCAGTTGCGAGACGAGCGCCCAGCCGAGCACAGCGATCAACGGGAGGGCAAAGGTCAGGCTGCGGACGATGGAGACGAGGCCCAGGGCGATGGCAAAAACGAACTGGCCGATGGTGAGCAGCAACCCTTTACGGCGCAAGTTGCTGAAAGTGGAGATGAACAAAGCCGCCGCCAGCGCCCCGATCCCCTGGGCCAGGTACAGGCTGCTGGTGCGCGCCTTGACGATGGCCTCGGTGTCCCCCGTTATCTTTAGCACATCGCGCGCCAGAGCCGGGATCTGCTGGATGAAGGGGAAGCCGAAGAAGCCGATCAACCCGGCCAGCAGGATGATGGCCATCACGAGCGAGTTGCCGCGGATGAAGGCCACTCCCTGGGCAAACTCCTGCTTCATGGCGCCCTTTTCGTGGTTGGCCGGAGCGGCGGCAGCCCGGTACGGGGTGCGGACGAAGAACAGCCCGGAGATGACGAACAGGAAACTGACGCCATTGATGAAGAAAGCCCACCCCTCGCCCCGGTTCTCCACCAGCAGGAGCACCACCGCGGTCAGCGAGGGGCCCAGGACGCGCGCCAGGTTGAAGATGGTGGACTGCAGGGCGATGGCGTTGGGAAGCGCCTTTTTCCCGACCAGTTCCACCAGCATGGACTGGCGGGCGGTGATCTCGATGGCATTGGCCGAGCCGAGCACGAAGGCTAATAGGACGATGTGCCAGATTTGGATGAGCCCAGTGAGCGCCAGGAAGGCCAGACTAAAAGCCTGCATCATCATGATGGCCTGCAGGACGATGACGGTCTTGCGCTTGTCCAGCCGTTCCACCAGCACGCCGCCCGGCAGGGCCAGAAGCAGGGTCGGGAGGGTGGCCGAAAAGCCGATCAGGCCCAGGTCGAGCGGGCGTCCGCTCAAGCGGTAGGCCAGGTAGGGCAGGGTTGTGCCCTGCATCCAGGTGCCGATCAGCGAGATGAATTGGCCGATCCAGAAGATGAAGAAATCGCGCGAGGCGAGGGCGGGGAAGCGTTCGGTCAGTTTCATGGGCGGGAGGCTGCCATCCGGCAAGAAAGACCGCCGGGGGCGGCGGCCTGTGGATTTTACACCTTTTCGAGGATTTCCGGCCGATCGTTGCCGGGGCTGTTGACCAGCGTCGAGATGGGGTAGGCCTCCATCTCATCCGCCGGGAAGGGGACGAGCAGGCTTTTCAGGTCCACCGGGAAGCGCGGCGTGGGGTCCAGCCATTCCTGCAAATCGAGACGCGACAGGATGACTGGCATGCGGTTGTGGAGGGGACGCATCAACTCGTTCGGTTCGGTGGTGATGATCGCCGCGCTCCGGACCTCGGACCCGTCTGGTGCTTCCCAGCGTTCCCACAGCCCGGCGAAGGCGAACGGTTCCCCGGACTTCAGGTGGATGAAGTGCGGCACTTTCGTTTTCGTGCCAGGACGCGCCTGCCATTCGTAGAATCCGCTGGCAAAGATGACGCAGCGGCGGTACTTGTAGGCCGCCCGGAAGGCGGGTTTCTCGGCCAGGGTCTCGGCGCGGGCGTTGATCAGCCGGTTCCCGATGGACGGGTCTTTGGCCCACGAAGGGATCAGCCCCCAGACGAAGAAATCGGCTTTATCGGAACCGTCGTTGGGCACGGCCAGGATGGGCTGGGTGGGGGCGATGTTGTAACGCGGCGCCACCTGCGCCGGGAAGGTGTATTCTGGAAAAGCCTCTGCCAGGTCGGCAGGGTCGAGGAACAAGGCAAAGCGTCCGCACATGGGTTATTCCTTTTGGTAATGGTCAAAGTGTAAGTGATGGTTGATTTGAAAACTCTGGTTATATTACCCTCGGAGGGTAATTTCAACGCGAATGACGCGAATAGGGCGAATTTCGCGAACATTTCTGAGTTTCGCGTTTTTCGTTCCTTTTCGCGCATTTCGCGTTAAACTCTGTCATTTCGTTCGATCCACCACTTTCCTTTTTTGAGAATTTCCGGTAGAGGGTAGGCCATCCAGATAGGCGACAATACGTGACAGTCCGTTATTCGTGGATAGACCAAATATTTAGAATCGCCTCTCGATATTCAGTGACAAACTGAAAACTCCGTAGTATCACAAGGTGTTCGGGTATAGCGCTCGATGCCAGATGTTTATCTCGTAATTCATGGAATATTTCCTTGAGAAGATCGTCAACAATGATTATTTTTCCTCCCCCGATTTCTTTGTGGGTAGTGGTGCTGGCAAAAACGAATACTGCAAACTGATCTATTCTTAATGGAATATCTACTCCATTGAACAATCCAAGAATATACTTTCTCCCCGCATCGAATTTCCGTCTAAAACGAGTTTCTCGAATAGACCAACTATCTGCATCAAGGGATGGTTCGATGTGAACTAAATGTTTTTTCAATGGATGAAAAGCAACTACGTCAAGTTCACATTCATAACCGCCCTTTGCACGTTTCCCAACAAAAATATTGCGACGAACGAAATATCCTTGATATTCATACCATTCAGCGATTAATTGTTCAAGATGATTGGATGGCATCATTCCTCACTTTCATATTTCAACTTTGAACGCCCTATTCAGCACGGACGGCATCAGCGCGGACAACTCCTCTCTCACTTCAACTTCCTTGCCTCCCCCACGCGTACTGTCACCCCTTCGGCGTCGAGGAATTCCAGCAGCGCCTGCACGTACTTGCGGCTGGTGCCGAGCAGGTCGCGCACCTCGGCCAGGGTGATTTGTCCCTTTTGGGCAATGGCTTGGCGGATTTTTTCCACCATCGTCTCGTAGTCACTCTTGCGGAAGACAACTTCGTCCGAGACGGCCACCAGGTCGCCGGAGTCGAGCAGGGCAGCGAAGACGTCCTCGCCGGTTTCGGCCTGGCATTCCTTGACCGAGGGCGGGGCGAACGGCGCGGCCGCGAACTGGGCCAGCAGTTTATCTACTTTGACTTGCTGGGGCGGCGAGAAGCGGACTTTGTGGCTTGGCAAAGAAATTGACGGTTGGGCTGGCGCAGAGAGGATGCCCAATTCGATGAGGCGGGTTATCGCCAGGTTGAAAGCGCGCGGTTGGAGTTTGAGTTTGGATTTCAGTTCCTCGCGCGGCATACCGCGGCGGAGGGGATACTCTTTATGGTAAGCGACTAAAGTCGCTACTACGGTTTGGCGGATGGTTTCGAACTGCGGGGCGGCGATGAGCACATTTTCCAGCTTGACGATTTTTTTCGAATCAACCAGTTCTTGCAAGGCGGACTCAGCCGCGGAGGCGTCCAGCCGGGAGCGGGAGATGATATCTTTTGCCAGCGCCGGGCCGAGGGCCAGGCTGGCTTGCAGGAGCACCTCGGCAGGCGAGCCCTGCGCCATGCTTTCCAGCCCATTGAGCACGGATTCATCGAAGCGCTTGTGCCGCCGCTTCGGTTGCGGGTCCACCACCGTCCCGCCGCCGAGCGTCTCACCGGGAGAGGGGCGGCGCAGGATGTAGCGGTCGCCGCGCACGGCCACCACCGGGGCGCGCAGTTCGAGTTGCAGCCAGCCGGTCTCGCCGGGGTTCAGGGTCTCGGTTCCCAGCAGGCGCAATTCGGCGATGGTTTCAGACGTGCCGATGAAGAGTTTCACTTCGGTGTGATGGCGCAGGGGAGCGGAGGCGTCCGGCAGCAGGCGGAAGCGCACGTCCAGGCGCTGGGTCGGCTGGTATTGGCCGGTGTGGGCAACCACCTGGCCGCGGCGTACTTTTTCCGTTTCCACACCGGACAAATTTACGGCGGTACGCGAGCCGGGGACGGCGGCCTCTTCCTGTTTCTTGTGGGTCTGCAGGCCGCGGATGCGCCCGCGCAGGCTGGAGGGCAGCAGTTCCACTTCGTCGCCGACCGCGAGATGACCGTCGTTCAGCGTGCCGGTGACCACGGTCCCGAAGCCGGGCATCGAGAAAACCCGGTCCACGGGCAGACGCGGGCGGCCCAGGTCGGGGCGGGAGGGCTGGTTTTCGAGCAGCAGGCTGAGGGTCCGGGTGAGTTCGGGAAGGCCAATCTTGGTGCGGGAGGAAACGCGCAGAATGGAGGCGTCCTGCAAGACGGTGCCGCGCAGGACGGTGCGCACGTCCGCTTCGACCAGGTCCAGCCAGCCGGGGTCGTCAATCAGGTCAATCTTCGTCAGCACGACCAGCCCGGCCGGGATTTGCAGGAGGTCGAGGATGGCGAGGTGTTCGCGCGTCTGGGGCATCACGCCTTCGTCGGCGGCGATGACCAGCAGGGCGGCGTCTATCCCGCCCACGCCGGCCAGCATGTTCTCGATGAAGTCGCGGTGGCCGGGCACGTCCACGATGCCGATTTCCTGGCCGTCGGGCAGGGTCAGCCAGCCGAAGCCGAGGTCTATCGTCATTTCGCGTTCCTGTTCCTCTTTGAGGCGGTCGGGATGGACGCCGGTGAGGGCGGCGATGAGCGTGGACTTGCCGTGGTCTACATGCCCGGCGGTGCCGATGACGCGCATGGGTTCCTCGTAAATTTGTTGGGGCGGGTCGTAGACCCGCCCTTACTTCGCGCTCATGATCCGCTCGTAGGCGGACAGCAATTCGTGGATTTGGGAGAGCATGCCCTGGAAGAGCTGCTCGTTGGCATCCTTGGTCTGTTCGATCATGTCCTGCTGGGCCTGGGTTTTGTCTTCGAGGTGAGTGATGCCTTCCTGGAGTTTGCCCAATTCCATGCGGAAATCCTTGCGTACTTCCTCCTGGGAGAGGTTGTAACTGGTCCAGCGCTTCTGGTCGTCGGCCTTGAAGGTGACCCACTCCTGGCGGAAGCGGTCTTCAG
>JBFMCM010000298.1:0-2678 GCA_040754355.1 Chloroflexota bacterium
TTTCGCCAATTTCAATACGCGAACTGGGACCTCGACATTGGCATGATAAAACTTGGGATAGGCAGGTCTATATAGGAGAACGCGGTCATCCAGCCCGGCAGCAAAGACCAGGGCTTCGTGTCCGCGCAGGAGGGCGAGTAATTCCTCATCGGTGGCAGCCTCGAGGTCGCGGAGGATAACTTTGACGGAGGCAGGATAAAGGCGCTGCCCTGAGCCTGGCGAAGGGTCTGCGGGAGGTCCGAGCGGAAGACCCAGCGCGCTCACTTCCCAGCCGCCGGCCAGGAATTCCTGGATGGCGTGGTAGCCCAGGAAGCCGGTCCCGCCGATAACAAAGACGCGTTTGGTCAGCACGATGTAGTCTCCTGTTTGCAGTGATGGTATTTTGGATAACCCCCAGCGCCTCGATTCGCTTCATGAATTTCCAACTCGCAAGTACAATTGGGTGATGGCCTACTTCGCAGTATCAATCTTCATCTCCGCCCTGTTGATCTTTCAAGTCCAGCCGATGATTGCTCGTTATATCCTGCCGTGGTTTGGCGGGACGCCGGCAGTCTGGTCCACGGTGCAGATGTTTTTCCAGGTTTTACTCACGGGCGGGTACGCCTACGCGGCCTGGCTTGTCCGTCCGGGGAAACGGCGCGAGAGATTGCACCTTGTATTATTGGGAGTCTCTGTGGCTGTGATTCTGCTCCTCGGCTTTATCTGGAAATCTCCCATCACACCCGGAGCTGCCTGGAAGCCGCAAGCGGTGGATATCCCGGTCTGGGAAATCTTCAAATTGTTGGCGGTATCGGTTGGCCTGCCGTATTTTTTACTGTCGTCCAACAGCCCACTCGTGCAGGCCTGGTTCCACCGCGCCTTCCCGGAAAAGACGGCTTACCGATTGTATGCCTTGTCGAACATCGGTTCCCTGTTGGGACTGGTGACGTACCCCGTGCTGGTCGAGCCTTACCTGACTCTTGCCGGGCAGGGCTGGACCTGGTCGCTGGGATACCTTGCCTATGCCGGGCTGGCCGCTTATGGCGCGGTCCGCTCCCTGCGAGCGCAGAGGGATGGTGAACCTGCTGCAATACCCCTGAAGTTTGTCACCAACTCGCCAAAGGGTGATCATTTGAATTGGCGCGACATGACTTTGTGGGTCAGCCTGGCTGCCGCGGCGTCCATCCTTTTACTGGCGACCACCAGCCACATCACCCAGGAAGTGGCGGTCATCCCGTTCCTGTGGGTTCTTCCCCTGACCATCTACCTGCTTTCGTTCATCCTGGCTTTCTCGGGTGAACGCTGGTATTCCCGCCGCCTGTTCCTTTTGCTCTTCTTCGCTGCCACGCTGCTCGTCGGTTGGGCGCTGGGACGCGCCGACGATATCAACATTGCCCTGCAAATCGGCATCTATTCACTGGCGTTGTTCAGCGCCTGCATGGTTTGTCACGGCGAGTTGTACCGGCTGCGTCCGCACCCGGAGCGGCTGACCAGTTTCTACCTGCTGGTCTCGGTGGGCGGCGCGCTGGGCGGCACGTTCATCACCTTCGCCGCGCCAGTACTTTTTCGCGGCTACTGGGAACTCCCGCTCGGTTTTACCCTGGCCTGGCTGCTGTTCTTCCTGGTCGCCCTGCGCAGGACGGAGGTCATGCAGCGCTGGCTGTTCGTTGCCAGCCACGTCATTCTATTGAGCGGGCTGGTGTTTTCCAGCGTGCGTGCATTCCAGTTCATCCAATCCGACATCAACGGTTCGCTCCTGCTGGAGCGGAATTTCTATGGTGTGGTACGGGTCAAGACTTTGGGAGCGGAAGGCTGGCCCTCCCAGCGTTACGCCCTGGTGCACGGTGTAACCATCCATGGTTTTCAATATATGGATGAAGAAAAACGCCTCCTTCCAACCGCTTATTTTGGCGAGACGAGCGGCGGCGGGCTGGCGATACTCAACCACCCAAAACGCGGCAGCGAAATGAGAGTCGGCGTGCTGGGCCTGGGGATCGGCACCCTGGCAGCCTACGGCCAACCGGGGGATGTGTATCGCTTTTACGAGATCAATCCACTGGTCATTGACCTGGCCGAGGGGCAAGATGGCTATTTTTCCTACCTGCCGGATAGTCAGGCCGAGATCGAGATTGCCCTGGGCGACGCCCGGCTTTCGCTGGAAGAGGAACTGGCCTCTTCGGGTTCACAGGAATATGACGTTCTGGCTTTGGATGTATTTTCGAGCGACTCCATCCCGGTCCATTTGCTCGACCGGGAAGCCTTTGACCTGTATCTCCAGCACCTCGCCCCGGACGGGATTCTGGCCGTTCACATCTCCAACCGCCACCTGGACCTGGTGCCTGTGGTCTGGTCGCTGGGCGATTATTTCGGCCTGAGCCGGGTAGTCATTGCTGATCCCGGCAACTATGAGGAAACGTCCCCCTCACTATGGGTGCTCCTGGCGCGCCTCCCGGCCTTATTGGCGGATCCAGAAATTGCTTCGCGAGCCAGGTACATGGAAGATTACGTTTCCCACCTCCGTCTGTGGACGGATGATTACAGCAACCTGATCCAGATATTGAAGTAAAACAATCTCCCGGAACTTTACTGCTTCCGGGAGAATAATCTATCGCGTGAACTTGTCGCTGGCGCTGTTCAGCGCCCGGACATCGTCTTCTGCCAACCTCCAGCCCAACGCACCGCTATTTTCGACTGCCTGT
>JBFMCM010000299.1:0-10516 GCA_040754355.1 Chloroflexota bacterium
GAGGCGGGCATTCTTGTCTATGATGGCGCCTTCGATGTGGCAGCCCCGGCCGATGCCGATTGGAGGCTGGCCGGGCATTTCGGTGGCGTAGTAGTCCGCGCCCATCAAGACGCTGTCCTTGATCACCGTGCCCGTTGCGATGACCGAGCGCACGCCGACGACCGAGTGGGTGATCTCGGCTTTCTGGATGCGGCAGCCTTCGGCCAGTAAAACGTCCTTCAGCAGGCTGTCTTCCACCGCCGAGCCGGGCAGGAAGCGGGCATGGGTGTAGATGGGATGCTCGGCGTCGTAGAAGTCGAAGGGCGGGTCGGCAGCCGTCAGGTCCAGGTTGGTTTCGTAGAAGGAGCGGATCGTCCCGATGTCGGCCCAGTAGCCGTCGAAATCGAATCCGTAGACCTTGAGATTCTGGATGGCGTGCGGGATGATGTCCGAGCCAAAATCATCATGGTCGGGGTGGCTGGTCAACAAGTCAATCAACACCTGGGTATCGAAGAGATAGATGCCCATCGAGCCGAGGAAAGGACGGGCTTCGTCGGCGCGGCTGGCGAATTTCTTCTGGACGGCCGGGTCTTTCGGTTTTTCCACGAAGTCGGTGATGCGCCCATCGGCAGCGCGTTTCAGGAGACCGAAGCGCGGGGCGTCTTCGCGCGCCACGGGTTGGACAGCCACGGTGATGTCGGCGCCATGCTGCCAGTGGAAGTCGGCCATCGGGGCGTAGTCCATGCGGTAGAGGTGGTCGCCGGCCAGGATGAGGACATACTTGGCGCGCGACGAGCGCAACTGGAACAACTGCTTGCGGACGGCGTCGGCGGTGCCCTGGTACCAGTCGGCGCTTTCGGGGGTCTGCTCGGCGGCCAGGATCTCGACGAAGCCGAGGTGGAAGGCGTCGAAGTTGTAGGTCTGGGTGATGTGCCGGTGCAGGGAGTGCGAGTTGAACTGGGTCAGCACGTCTATCCGGTAGATGCCGGAGTTGATGCAGTTGCTGATGGGGATGTCTATCAAACGGTATTTCCCGGCAATCGGGACGGCCGGTTTGGAGCGCAGTTTGGTGAGCGGATACAGGCGTGAGCCGCGTCCGCCGCCGAGGATGAGGGCTAGAATGTCATTCATTCCTGGCATTAGGGCCTCCGGTCTGACGTGAGGGATACGGGTATTTTATCCCATCCGCTCGAAACCGGGTCGAAAAAGAGAAAGTGGTAAAACACTTTTCGGAATTTGCGGAGTGCAGACTTCAGTCTGCATAATTCCGGCGGACTAACCCTAAAGGGTGCTGCGCGAAGACCGCACTCCAGTAATTGGACAAAGATTTACACTTTTGTACGCCGGCGGAAGGTACGCCGGGCCAGGTCCGCCAGCAGTGCCAGCCCGTAGCCAAACACCATGAGGGCATCCAGGACGAGGAACACAAACGGGAATTTCATTTCTCACTCCATAGACAAACAAAACGCGAGGCCACCGGATGGCGGTCTCGCGAACGCTAAAGCGCACAGGTGACCGGGAGCCTGCTTCGCGCATATCAAAGGGCCGCTCCGTCTTGACGATCCACCTGTCCCGCCCGAAGGCGGGCGCTACTCCCCGACAAAGGGAATGATTCTTGATATAATGCCGAAGGAGGGAATTGAACCCTCATACCCTTCCGGGTACACGATTTTGAGTCGTGCGCGTCTGCCAGTTCCGCCACTTCGGCTTTCGGATTCAGCGCACAGATTTTACCACAACTACAGGACCAGATGAAACTCGGCATTATCGGCTTCCCCCAATCCGGCAAAACGACCATCTTCAACGCACTGACGCGCGGCCATGCCCCCACCACCGCTTCGGCCGGGCGCATCGAGGTGCACACCGCGGTGGTGGACGTGCCCGATCCCAGGGTGGACAAACTCTCGGCCATCTTCAAGCCGAAGAAGACCATCTACGCCAAGGTGACCTACGCCGACATCGCCGGGCTGGAGGGCGGGGCGGCCAAGGCCGGGCTGGCGGGTCCGCTGCTGAACCAGTTGACGCAGATGGACGGCCTCATCCACGTCGTGCGCTGCTTCGAGAACGAGAGCGTCCCGCACCCGTCCGGCAGCGTGGACCCGGGGCGGGACGCCGCTGCGATGGACGCCGAACTGCTCCTGAACGACCTGATCGCCGTCGAGCGCAAACTGGAGAGATTGACCGAGGAACGCAAGAAAGGTGGCACCGACAAGGTGCTCAACGAGCGCCAGACCGCACTCTTCACCCGCCTGAATGAAATCCTTTCGCAGGAGAAACCGCTGCGCAGGGTGGAAATTTCCGCCGAGGAGGAGAAACACCTCTCCGGCTTCGGGCTGCTGACGCGCAAACCGCTGCTCGTGCTGCTCAACCTGGGGGAGGGGCAGGCAGCCCCCGAGGTTCGCACCGATTCGCCTGTGTTTGCCTTGCAAGGCAAGTTGGAAATGGAAATCGCCCAATTGCCGCCCGAGGATGCGACCATGTTCATGCAGGAGTACGGCATCACCGAACTGTCGCTCGACCGCATGATCAAGGTCTCCTACGACCTGCTCGACCAGCAGTCGTTCTTCACCGTCGGCGAGGACGAGGTGCGCGCCTGGACGACCAAGCGCGGGGCCACCGCGGTCGAGGCAGCCGGCGAGATCCATACCGACCTGGCGCACGGTTTCGTGCGCGCCGAGGTCGTCACCTGCCAGGACCTGCTCGAGCTGGGCGGGATGGCAGAAGCCAAAGCCAAAGGCAAGTTGCGGCTGGAGGGGAAGGAATACATCGTCCGGGATGGGGACATCGTGCATATCCGTTTTAACGTCTAAATCTTACACAACTGAACAAGGAGCATCATGGCTTACAATCTCTCTCCCTGGTCTCTTGCTGACCTCTTCCCCGGCCTAGACTCGCCGGAACTGGAAGCCGCTTTCAAAAAACTGGACCAGCACGTTGCCGGTTTCGAGAAACTGCGCCCGCAGTTGAAAGCCGAGATGCCGGTCAGCAGTTTCCTGGAAGTCGTGCAGGACCTCGAAGAAGGCACCCAACTGGCGAACAAGATGTATTCCTACGCCGGGCTGGCCTTCGCCGCTGACACGCAGGATCAGCGCATCCAGGCCCTGCTGGGGCGCATCCAGCAGTTTATGGCCGAGATGGAGAACCGCACCCTGTTCTTCAGCCTGTGGTGGAAGGACCTGGACGCGGGCAACGCCAAACGCTTGCTGGACGCCTCCGGCGATTACCGCTACTACCTCGAAGTCATGCGCAAGTTCAAGCCGCATACCCTGAGCGAGCCGGAAGAGAAGGTCGTCAACCTGAAGAATGTGACCGGCAATAACGCCCTGGTTACGCTCTACGACTCCATCACCAACCGCTATGTGTTCAAGGTGAAGGTGGACGGCAAGATGAAGGAGATGACGCGCGGCGAACTGATGTCCCTCGTCCGCCAGGCGGACCCGGACCTGCGCGCCCGCGCCTACCAGGAACTGTACCGCGTCTACGGGCAGGACGCCCCCATCCTCGGACAGATGTACCAGACCCTGGCGCGCGACTGGCGCAACGAAAACCTGTCCCTGCGCCGGTTCGCCAACCCCATCGCGGCGCGCAACCTGGGCAACGACATCCCGGACGAGGCCGTCGAGGCCCTGTTGAAGGTCGCCCGGAAGAACGCCTCCCTCTTCCAGCGTTTCTTCCGGCTCAAGGCGCGCCTGCTGGGGATGAAGAAACTGCGCCGCTACGACATCTACGCCCCGGTGGTCAAATCGGACAAGACCTACGACTTCAATAAAGCCGCCGGGATGGTGCTGGAGTCTTTCTCCTCCTTCCATCCCGAATTCGGCAAACAGGCGCGGCGCGTCTTCGACGAGAACCACATGGACAGCGAAGTCCGCAAGGGCAAGCAGGCCGGCGCCTTCTGCGCCAGCGTCGTGCCGGGTATGACGCCCTGGGTGAAACTCAACTATCAGGGCCGCGCCGACGACGTGGCCACCATGGCGCACGAACTCGGCCACGCCATCCATTCCATGCTGGCCGAGAAACACAGCGTCTTCACCTTCCACTCGTCCCTGCCGCTGGCCGAGACGGCCTCCACCTTCGGCGAGATGATGCTGGTGGATAAACTGCTCGCCGCCGAGACCGACGAGTCGGTCCGCCGCGACCTGCTCTTCCGCCAGGTGGACGACGCCTACGCCACCATCATGCGCCAGTCTTTCTTCGCCCTGTTCGAAAAGCAGGCGCACGAGATGATCCAGAACAACGCCTCGGTGGACGAAATCGCCGCGGCCTACATGGAAAACCTGAATGAACAGTTCGGCGGCGCGGTGGAGGTGGGCGAAGAATTCAAGTGGGAATGGGTGTCCGTCCCGCACATCTACCACACCCCGTTCTACGTCTACGCTTACGCCTTCGGGCAATTGCTCGTCCTGGCGCTCTACCAGCAGTTCAAAGCCGAAGGCGACTCCTTCAAGCCGCGCTACGTCGAACTGCTCTCGGCGGGTGGTTCGCAGGCCCCGGCTGTATTGTGCCAAAAGGCCGGCATTGACATCCGCTCGGAGGCCTTCTGGCAGGGCGGGTTCGACGTGCTGGTGAAGATGGTGGACGAGTTGGAGAAGATGAAGTAAGAAGTGATGAGTAAAAAGTAAAAAGAAAAAAGGCGTAAATCGAGTCGCCTCGTTTACGCCTTTTTACTTCCTTACTCGTTACTTTTTACTTTCTTTATGCGTCGTATTCCCCCTCCTCTTCTTCCACTGCTGCCGCAGCCGGTTCCTCTTCGGGCTTCTTGTCCAGCATCTGCATTTGCAGGGCGACCACCTTGGTGAAGTACTTGGTCTCGCCGCCTTTGTCTTCGTATTTGTCGGTCTTCAGCCGACCTTCCAGGAAGACAAGGCTGCCCTTGTGCAGGTACTGCTGACAGATTTCGCCCAGCCGGCCCCAAGCCTCGATGTTCATCCATTCGGTGTATTCCTTGCTTTCACCCTGGGCTGTCTTGCGGCGGTTGCTGACGGCCAGGCTGAAGTGCGTCACCTGTTTGCCGGTGGGGGTGAAGCGGCTTTCGGGGTCCTTGCCGAGGCGGCCAATCAATTGAACACGATTTAGAGCGGGCATTTTTTGGGTCTCCTTTCCCTGATAAAATTGGTTATTATTAGTGTAATGATGTTCAGACATTTGTCAAGTAGGAAAAAAGGACTGTTATGCAGACTGTGATCACCCTCGACGAACTCCGCGCGGCGCGCGCGACACTTCCTGGGCCGGTGGGCTTCGTCCCCACCATGGGCTATTTGCACGCCGGACACATTTCGCTGGCCGAACGCGCCCGCAAGGAATGCGCCAGCGTGGTCGCCAGTATCTTCGTCAACCCGACCCAGTTCGGGCCGAGCGAGGACCTGGCCAAATACCCGCGCGACCTGCCGAGGGACCTGTCCCTGCTCGAGGCCGCCGGCGTGGACCTGGTCTGGACGCCCACGCCCGAGGTCATCTACCCGCCCGGCTTCCAGACCTGGGTGACGGTCGAGGCGTTGACCAGTCCGCTGGAGGGCGCGCAGCGGCCGGGTCACTTCCGCGGCGTGACGACCGTCGTCGCCAAGTTATTCAACGCCGTCGGGCCGCAGAAGGCCTACTTCGGGCAGAAGGATGCCCAGCAGGCGGCGGTCATCCGGCGCATGACCCGCGACCTGGATTTCCCCATCGAGATCGTCGTCTGCCCGACGGTGCGCGAAGCGGACGGGCTGGCCTTGTCCAGCCGCAACACCTACCTCAACCCCGAGGAGCGCCAGGCCGCGACGGTGCTCTTCCGCGCCCTGAGCGCGGCCAAAGCGGCTTATGAGCAGGGGGAGCGCGAGGCCGAGTCCCTGCGCCGCATCATGACCGCTACCATCAACGCCGAGCCGCTGGCGCGCCTGCAATACGTCTCCTGCGCGGACTACGACACGCTGGAGGAATTGGAAAAAGTGACCGGCAAGTCCCTGCTCTCGATGGCGGTGTTTGTGGGCAAGACGCGTCTGATTGATAATTTTGTGATCGGGGGAATGTAGGTCACGCATTTTGCGTGACTTCCTGTGCTACCGTCACGTTGAAACCGTGACCTACTCCGCATGGGAAAGAAAAAATAAGGGCGACGTAACGTCGCCCCTACGGCATGAAATATAATTCTACGGGCCCCAGCGCAAGTCTTCGGCCGCCAGCAGGATCTGGACCGGCGGCCGGCCATCCAGGAAGTAGACGGTCGCCGGGCCGGCGCCAAACAACTCACCAGCCGGCGGGCGGGTGACGATGAACAGGCTGCCGTCGGGCGCCCAGGTGATGTCGTTGTAGTCAACGAAGGTGTCGGCCAGGACCGGGGTCCGGCCGGTGACCGCATCCATGGCGGAGCGGACCAGCATGAGCGGCACGTTGCCATTTGGGTAGTCCGGTGTGGTGCCGTAGAAGAAGTACATCTGCCCATCGGGGGCGAACCAGGGGGCGTCGGCGTAATTGAAGGTGGTGTCGGCATTCTGCATCGGGAGGATCTCGTTCACCGAGCCGTCCAGGTTGAAGCGCCACATCCCCGAGGAGATCATCCCCAGGTATGGACTGGCGACGTAGACTGCGCTGCTATCGGGTGTCCAGGCTGCTGTGCAGCAGAAGATGCCTCCGAAGGAGGGACGGACGAGCAAACTGCTGGAGGGGATATAGATTGCAATTGACCCGCCCTCATACCAGCCGACATCCAGCAGCAGGCGCGAGCCGTCCGGGGAGTATTCGGCTGGGTAGAACAATTCGCGCGGCAGGCTGATACTGTCGAATGTCTCGATGTAGTTCGGCAGGACGTTGGCGTAGGTGCTGGTGGCAATCGAATAGAAGTTCAGCCCCATGTAGCCGAAGGCGATCGTCGCCCCGTCCCGGGACCAAAGCGGGCTGCTGACGGAGTTGAGATAGGCTTCAGCCTGGTTGACCGGACCCCCGTCCACCAGGACCTGCCGCCCGGAGCCGTCGGCGTTCATGCGCAGCAACTGGTTGTTGGCGACGTAGGCCAGGCTGCTGTCGAGCGGGTTGACATCGTAACCGGTTACATTGGCCGGCTCGAAGGTCAACTGGGTGACGGTGACGCCGTCCTCGTCCAGGCAGTAGACCTGCTTGATGCCGCTGCCGTCGGGCGCACGGTAATAGAGCGGCTGGGGCAGCAGCCCCGGCGGCTCCTCGGGCGTGATGGCCTGGAGCGTCTGGGCCGCCCAGGTGGATACCAGGTCAACGCCCTCGGGGGTGGGGGTGGCGGCGCCTCCCACCAGGCAGGCGAGCGTCAGGAGCGCGGCCAGCAGCGGAACGAGAACCAAATGTGAGCGTTTCATGTCTCCTCCTTCGACAAACAAGCCTGCTCCTGCACGAGAACTAACTTCGGGCTGTGCAGGAGCAGGAGAATAAATGGCTGATGCCTCTTTATATAAGTAAGGAAAAACAACTCGCCCCTAGAGCATTTTCTCCACTGCTGCTTTCAAGCGGGGCAGGTCGTTCTCGAGAATGTTCCACACCCGTTTCAAGTCCACTCCCAGATAATCGTGTACGAGCACATTGCGAAAACCCCGGATTTTGAACCAATCCACTTCGGGATGTTTCTCCTGTAATTCATCGGAAATCCGTGTTGCGGATTCTGCCAGCGTTTGCAGATTGCGAATCACGGCATCCTGGATCAAATCGGAATCCATGAACGCCTTCTCACCTCCCTCGCCAATATACCTTTCGATGCGTTCGACGCACTCGCTGATGTGGATGAGGTAAAGCCGGTCGTCTTTCATAGCGGCTTGGCTTCTGCCAACACTTTGTCACGGATGTACCAATGCAGCGACTTTTCGGTCAACACATCTACTTTGCACCCAAGCAGATTTTCCAGTTCGATCAGCAGACCGCCCACATCGAACAGGCTGCGATTCGGTTCCAATTCGACCAGGAAATCAATGTCGCTTTCGGGAGTATCGTCGCCGCGCGAGGCTGAACCAAAGATGCGAATATCCGTCACGCCATAGCGTTTTGCCAGGCTGAGAATATTCTTGCGGTTGCGTTTCAGTCGTTCGGCGCGTGTCATTCGTCCACATCCTTCTGAAATTATACAACAGAAATCCGGTAGGGATAGAACCCTCACCAGGTAAAGGCTGCCGATGGGTGGAATCTCCTGACGCCGTCCATCAAAATGACCGGAGGTCTCTGTTGCCAGCATGGAGACCTCCGGTCAGATGTGCGTCAGGGTCGGAGACCCTGACACAGCAAGTGAAAAAACGATCGCGGGAGCATGGCTCTCCACGGCAGTTTCTACAAACTCGGGTTATTTTGACTCTGTTCCCTTCTCATCCCTCGCGGAGCACCCCTCTGGGGTTGACACTGAGGTTAATCGGTAATCGGTGGGCGGCACTGTGCCTTAGACTTGTGGCGGGCCGGTCCGAATTCGCTCCCGATATTCTTCCACTGTATCTGGCGAGAGTTCGACGCACCAAGTCGCTCCGGCCTCAAAGTACGGCCGTACAATCTCCGCCGCCTTCTTGGGGTCAGATGGTGTTTCAACATTGACCGCCACATCAAAAGGTTCGTTGCGTTGACGATGGATTTTCAGGTAAGCCACGATTTCGCTGATCTCTTCAGGTGTGAGTAACTTTCCTGTCGTCTGATTCAAAGTCATCAAGTATATCCCATCCCAGCGTGCCGCGCGTCGAAGCGGTTTATGCCTTGGCCACCCGCCCGCTAACCAGACGGGGATGCGAGGTGACTGCACCGGCTTGGGCACGAACCTGACGTTGTCTACTTGATAATGCTTGCCGTGATATCTGAACGCTTGACCTGTCCACAACCCCGTCAAGACTTCCAAACCCTCGTCGAGTTTTTCGGCAAGAATCTTGAGATCGTAGGTTTCCCCGAAAGGGACGAAATCGAGCGCCTGATTGCCTAACGCTGCACCAAAGATGAGTCGTCCATTCGACAAGTGATCCAAGGTCGCCGTTTGGCGGGCGACTTGCCACGGGCGCCGCCGGGCGAGGGGTGTCATGAAAGCCCCGATACGGATGTGTTGGGTCTGCATGGCGATAGCGGCGAGTGTCACCCAGGGATCAACAACCAATTCTTCAGGTGCGTCGTTTGCGAAGACAATGTCCCAGACGAAGAAACCATCCCAACCTGCACGTTCTGCTTCGGCGGCAAGGTCGGCTAGTTTCTGCGGGTTGGCATACTCTCCAGTCGTTCCCACGTCAAGACCAAATTTCATGACATCTTCCTAACTTGGTCAATGATGCGACTGAGTTGAAAGGAGCCGCCCAACAGGGGTTATACGGCATCCTCTTCACACCTGCTCGAACTTCTCCACCGGCACCACGAACACCGTGGCGCGCTTCTCCCCTTCGGCGGCGGGGGCGCACTCCTTCTTCATCAACTGGATGGCGGCCTCCACCTGGTTATCCTCCACGCCGATCAGCAGGGTGGTCACGCCGCGGCGCAGCAGGCCGCCGGTGCTGGCCGTGCGCGTCATGCGGAACCTGGCGCTCGTCAGCGCCTGGGTGACGGCGTCGGCGTCAACGTCACGGACGATGGCAATGATCAGTTTCATGGCTAGAACTCCTCGAACCATTCCACCGGTAAGGTGAAGACCGTCGCCCCGCCCACCGTCACCGGGACGGGGGTGGGCAGCGGCAGGGGCGCGCCCTCCAGCGGGACGGCCAGGTACTCCACCCGCTGGCGGCAGGTCTGGCGCAGCGCGGTCAGGGCTTCCTTCCCGGCTCCCTCCGTCAAGCCGATCAGCAGGGTGGCGTTGCGCCGCCCCAGGAAGCCGCCCATGCTGGCCAGGTGGATGACCGGCAGGTTCAACGCGCCTAGGGCGCGCGTAGCCAGGTCCACGTCCTGTTCCTGGACGATGGCGGCCATCAGGGATCGAATGGGGGCATGTTCCATGCGAGCCTCCTACTCTGCGGCGACCACGGCCTCGGCGGGGTCATCCAGCGTGACCACCTGCCCGTCGGGGAAGACGACGACCGTCTTCTCCATCTGGCGGGTCACCGTGAGACCTCTATATTTTACCGTAACCGGCCACGGAAATGGGTTCTTCCCGGAGATCGCCACCCGGCGCGGCGACTGGAACTCCACGCCCAGGGTGTGCAGGAACAGCCCGAGCGGGGCGAGACCGTGGACCGGGTTGCGTTCCCCCAGCCCGGCGCCCGTCTCGGCGTGATAGGCGCGGTAGAAGGCGCGCTGTTTCTTGAGATTGGCGATCACCGCGGACATCAGGCGGGCGGTCAACTGGGCGGCTTCCTCCCGGAAACCGTAGGCCAGCAGCCCCTCGCCGATCAGGACGTTCCAGGGCAGATGGACGGCCTGGCAGACGGAGGCTGACTGCGGGTCCGCGGACGAGGCGCAGGGGATGCCGAACGGACGCCCGAAGCGGTCGGCGGCGAAGAGCGTCCGGTTCACCAATGTCCGGGCGCGATGGGTGGTCGGGATTTCGGCCCACAGCGGCAGGAACAGGCCGATGTCCTCCAGGCTGAAGTCCATCACCAGCAGGCTGACCTTGTCGCGTTTCTCCAGCCCAGCCACCTGGAGGGAGGTCACG
>JBFMCM010000300.1:0-4978 GCA_040754355.1 Chloroflexota bacterium
CCCTGCCCCCTCCGTCACTCCGTGACACCTCCCCCATTTCTGAAGCCCGAAATAGGGGAGGGCGGGAGGGGGCCGAACCCAACAACTGGCAATCCTGCTTCGACGGCCCGGCCTGGACCTATGTGCCGGAGCGCGGTCAATACTATTACCATTACTTCATGAAGCAGCAGCCCGACCTGAACTGGCGCAATCCCGAAGTCAAGGCCGCCATGTGGAAGGCGGTCCGTTTCTGGCTGGATATGGGCGTGGACGGCTTCCGCCTGGACGCTCTCGGCACCATCTACGAAGACCCGAACCTGACGCCGCACACCGTCCCGATGACCCTGTCCGAACTGCGTCACTATTCAGACATCGCCACAACTCCCAAAGAGAAGGAACTTGCAGGTAAGTTTTGGTTCGACATGTTCAAGAACCAATGGGGCGGACCCGGTCTGCACGACCTGATGAGAGAATTGCGCCTCATCCTGGACGAATACCCCGGCGACCGCCTGCTGGTGGGCGAGGACGACAACATTGATTACATGGGGAATGGCGACGACGAACTCCACATGGTCTTCAACTTCCCGCTGATGCGCACCGACCGCCTGACCCCGGCCTGGGTGCGCACGAACCAGACCGAACGCCTGCGCCGGCTGGACTCGCTCCCGGCCCGCGGCTGGGGCTGCAACACCCTCGGCAACCATGACTGCTCGCGCATCCTGACGGGCTTCGGAGACCGAGTCCACGACGAGCAACTGGCGCGCTTGCACCTGGCCCTGCTCCTGACGATGCGCGGCACGCCATTCCTGTACAATGGCGAGGAGATCGGCATGAGCGACCTGCTCATCGCCGACCCGGCAAAACTGCGCGACACGATGGCAACATGGTATTACAACTCGCTGGTCAGTGAGTTGAAGGTCGAGCCGGAACTGGCCGCCCGGCGCGCCGGCGCCTCGAGCCGCGACAAGGGCCGTACGCCGATGCAGTGGCGAAACGCCCCCAATGGCGGGTTCTGTCCCGAAGATGTCACGCCTTGGCTGCCGGTCAACCCGGATTACGCGACCGGCGTCAATGTAGAGGATCAGGAGGACGACCCGGCCTCGATGCTGAATTTTTACCGGCGCATGCTCCGGGTCCGCCGCGAGACCCCCGCGCTGGTGGAGGGCGAGTACGAACCTGTCCATGAGAAGGCGGAAAAGTATCTGTCCTTCCTGCGCTGGACGCCGGAGCAAAAGGTCCTGGTCGTATTGAACTTCTCTGACAAACCCCAAAAAGTGAATTTTTCCAACCTGGGGGCCCACTCTATCAGCGTGATCGTTTCGAGTGAACCGCGCGCAACACTGACATTATCCAACCTGAAACTCGAACCGTTTGGTATTTTGATCGCCGAATTAACAAAAAGTGTGAAAGTCTGTATCGCTGCGAGGAGCCCTGAGCGAAGCCGAAGGGCGACGAAGCAGTCCCCTCACCAGTCGAGCAGATTGCTTCGCTCGCTGAGAAACGCTCGCTCGCAATGACACACTCTTAACATTAAGGAGGTGCGCGATGGAACACAAACAAATCTATCCAGGTCTTATCAGCCTCACCCGCCGGGACTTCCTGAGATTCCTGCCTGTGGCAGGAGGCGCGCTGCTGCTCAATGGCTGCGTCGGAAGCCTGGCGTCCAGCCCTTCGCCGACGTTTTCACCGACGAAATCATTTACTCTTCCGCCGGCACTCCCCACCCAATCGGATGCCGCTCAAACCACATCGCTGATCCCCCAGCCAAGTGAAACGTATACGCTCACTCCTGAGCCGCCGCCCGAAACCCTCCCGCCCGTGGACGGCAGTTATTCGACCTATCCGCTTCCTACCCCACAATTCCCCAGCAACATGCCGCTGATGCAGGCCTTGCAAGAACGCCACTCCACCCGGGCATTCCGCGCGGACGAACTGCCCGTCTCCGCCATCGCCGCCATCCTGTGGGCCGGGTTCGGCGTCAACCGCCCGGACGGCAAGCGCACCGCCCCATCGGCCTACAACGCCCAGGATATAGACATCTACCTCGCCACAGGAAAAGGCCTTTTCCGCTACGAGGCGGCCGGTCACAGCCTGGCGGCCCTCCTGCCCGATGACCTGCGTCCAGTCACTGGCACACAAGGCTTCGTGGCCGCCGCGCCGCTCAACCTGGTCTACGTCTCCGACTACAACCGCATCGGAGCCTCAGCGGAAGACTGCCTGCAATGGTCGTGGGCGCACACCGGCTGCATCGCCCAGAATGTCTACCTGGCCTGCGCCGCGCTGGGGCTGGCGACTGTCGTCCGCTCGACGCTCGACCGGGCCGCGCTGGGCGGGCGGATGGGGCTGGGCGGAAACCAGCACATCACCCTGGCGCAAACCATCGGATACCCGGCCTGAGATGCAAACGCCTTCCGACTCCACCCATTCGCTCGAGACACTCTGCCGCCGCATCATAACCGGCGACCCGGCGTATTTCCCGCAAGCCGAGTACCGCGGCCAAACCATCTTCTTCTGCACAGAGTTTTGCCTGCATGCCTTCCAGGATGACTCCGAACGATTTTTCGAGGTACATTGCCAGGTGGAGAAATGAAACCGCTTTTCGGTGGAATGGAAGGCGGCGGGACTAAATTCGTCTGCCTCGTGGGGAGCGGACCGGATGAAATCGTTGACGAAATCCGCTTCGCGACGACCCACCCGGACGAGACGCTGGGACGGGCAATCGAATTCTTCCAAAAACACAAACCTGCCGCCATTGGCCTGGCCTCGTTCGGCCCCCTGGACCTCGATCCTGCCTCCGCCACCTACGGGCACATTACGGCCACACCCAAGCCCGGTTGGGCAAACGTGGACATCTTGGGTGCATTCCGCCGCGCCTTCGATGTCCCGCTCGCGTTCGACACGGATGTCAACGCAGCCGCTTTCGGAGAATACACCTGGGCGCCCGAAAATCGTCATCTCGATTCGCTGGTCTACTTCACCATCGGGACCGGCATCGGTGCGGGACTGATCGTCAACAGACAAATCGTCCACGGGCTGACGCACCCGGAGGCGGGTCACATACGCCTGCCGCACGACCGGGCGAAAGACCCGTTCCCCGGCTGCTGTCCCTTCCACGGGGACTGCTTCGAGGGGCTGGCCTCAGGTCCGGCGCTGGAGGCCCGCTGGGGCCAACCCGCTGACTCGCTCCCCGATGAGCATCCCGCCTGGGACCTGGAAGCCGGTTACATCGCCGCCGCGCTGGCCAATGTCATCCTGACCGTCTCGCCGCAGCGCATCGTGCTGGGCGGCGGTGTGATGCAAAGAAACCGTCTCTTTCCTCTCATTCGAGAGAAGGTGAAGGAAGTCCTGAATAGTTATATCGCCGCGCCCCTCTTTGCTGGAAACCTGGAGGGTTACATCATCCCTCCCGCATTGGGAGTCCGTTCCGGCGTGCTCGGCGCGTTGGCGATTGCAAAGGAATTGTCACGCTAAAAGCGTGACCTACATCCCAAAAAACATGCTTGATTTCCAGAAGACATTCCCTCCTCCCGCCTCCTACAAACGCCCCGACGGCTCGACCCGTTTCGCCTTCATGACCTTCGTGATGCGCAACGACAGTTTCGTGCCCGGCGCGCTGGTCTTCGCCCACGCCTTGCGCCAGCAGCGCACACAGGCTGACCTGGTCTGCATGGTGACGAAGGACGTGACGCCTGCGGCGCGCGCCGCGCTGGAGATCCTCTTCGACCGGCTGGTGGAAGTAGAGGAAATCTTCATCCCGCACAAGCGGCGGCAGGAGCGCCAGGACCGGCCCTTCCTGTTCACCCGCTTCCTGGCCCTGCGGGCGGGTGGGGACGGGGGGCTGGGTCTCGGTTACGAGAAGATCGTCCTGGCGGACGCGGATGTGCTGCCCCTGCGCTGCTACGACCATCTCTTCACGCTGGAGGCTCCCGCCGGGATCCTCAACGAGGACAAATCCTTTTGCATGGAATACGATGCCGATGGCAGGTACATCCTCCCCGCTTCGGTGGCGGAAGACGGCACGTGGAAGTGGCACCAGCACTACGGGTCGCTCTGCCCGCACGGTACGAAGATTCCCAAAGAGATTACCGACCGCGTCCTGACCGACCCGGCTAACATGGGCGTCAACAGTTCACTGTGGGTGCTGAGGCCGTCGCTGGCAGAGTATGAAAACGTCCTCGCCGAGGCAAACCGGCCCGAGGTCAATGAACGCATCGGGAGCGCTTTCGACTGGCCGGAGATGCAGTTCGCCACACTGCACTGGTCGGGTCAATGGACAAGCATAGACCTGCGCTTCAGTAGTTTCAATGGCTATCCGCAATTGGATGTGCTGTGCGGGACGCATTTCGCCGGCTACAAGCCCTGGAAATTCAAGGGGCGCGGCACCATTCTGCGCTTCAGCCGCTTCCCCGATTACGCCCTGTGGCACAAACTGTATCTGGGGATGTTGGGCGAGCATCCTGGATTGCAGAAAGTCTCCAGGCTGAGTCGGCTGGAATCCGAGATTCGGGCATTATCGAAAAATAAGTCTCCTCGATGAGGAGAGAACCATGCCAAGCATTCAATTCCATCTCATCAAGCCATTGATGTACCTCGCCCGATGGGCACAGGGGCGTTTTCCGGTGCAGGATGGCGAGGCATTCATCCGTTTTCGCCGGCGTGCGGACCGGATGGCAAATACGGTCATGCACCCGCCGCGCGAGGTGACAATGAAAAAGGAGTCTGTCAGCGGTGTGGACGGCGAATGGCTCATCCCGGCAGATGCTCCTGAAAATCCGGTCATGGTCTTCCTGCACGGCGGGGCAATGCTCTTCGGCTGGGACAATCCGCTCAGGCGGGAACTAGCCTACCTGTGCAAGTTTACCGGGCTGCGCGCCTTCGGCGTAGACTTCCAC
Source organism: Chloroflexota bacterium (assembly GCA_040754355.1). GTDB lineage: Bacteria > Chloroflexota > Anaerolineae > Anaerolineales > Villigracilaceae > UBA877. The sequence continues at coordinate 4,872 of JBFMCM010000300.1, forward strand.
CTGGCGCCGGAGTACCATTATCCTGTCGCACACGATGAATGTTATGCGGTCTGCCAGGCGCTGACGCAGCAAGGCAGAAGGATTGTGCTGGTCGGTGAGTCATCCGG
>JBFMCM010000301.1:0-2881 GCA_040754355.1 Chloroflexota bacterium
CCGACGAAGCAATCTCCACGCCCTCGAGGGGTTTGATTCGACGCCCCCTTCGACTTCGCTCAGGGCGGCGGCTCGCAACGACACATGCTTATTCAACCCAATCGAACGTTCTTGCCACGGCCTTCTTCCAGCCCGCGTACAGGCTGTCGCGTTTTTCCGACGGCATGGACGGTTTCCATTCCTTGTCCTTGCCCCAGTTGAGGCGCAACTCATTGTAATCCTTCCAGAACCCGACTGCCAGCCCGGCCGCGTAGGCCGCGCCCAGGGCGGTCGTCTCGGACACCTTGGGACGGATGACGGGTACGTCGAGGATATCGGCCTGGAACTGCATGAGCAGTTCATCGAAGACCATGCCGCCGTCCACTTTGAGGGCGGTCAGTTTCACGCCGGAGTCTTTTTCCATCGCGTCTAGCACTTCGCGCGTCTGGTAGGCGGTGGCTTCGAGGACGGCGCGGGCGAGGTGCCCCTTGTTGACGTAGCGCGTCAACCCGACGATGACGCCGCGCGCATCGGACCTCCAGTAGGGGGCGAACAACCCGGAGAAGGCCGGGACGAAGTAGATGCCGCCCGCATCCTCCACGGACCGGGCGAGGGACTCCACATCCGCCGATTTTTCGATCAGCCCGAGGTTGTCGCGCAGCCACTGGACCAGCGCCCCGGTGATAGCAATCGAGCCTTCCAACGCGTAGATTGCCTTCTGGTCGCCGATCTTGTAACCGAGCGTGGTCAGTAATCCGTTTTTGGACAGAACGGGTTTCTCGCCAGTATTGAGCAGCATGAAGCAGCCCGTGCCGTAGGTGTTCTTGGCCTCGCCGGGCGAGTAGCAGGTCTGGCCGAAGAGGGCGGCCTGCTGGTCGCCCAGGTCACCGGAAACCGGGACACCGCCGAGGGAGCCGCGCGCCGTCCCGTACACCTCGGAAGATGAGCAAATCTTTGGGAGCATAGCGCGGGGAATACTGAGGATGTTGAGAATCTCCTCGTCCCAATCGAGCGTTTTCAGGTCCATCAGGAGCGTGCGGGAGGCGTTGCTTACGTCGGTGACGTGCGCGCCCGTCAGATTCCAGATGACCCAGGTGTCCATGTTGCCGAAGAGCAATTCGCCCGCTTCGGCCTTTTTGCGCGCCCCTGGCGCATTATCCAAAATCCACTTGATTTTTGGCCCGGAAAAGTAAGTGGCCAGCGGCAGGCCGGTCCTGGCCTGGAAGCGGTTCTGCCCGCCATCCTTCGCCAATTCGCTGCAAATGCCGTCCGTGCGCGTGTCCTGCCAGACGATGGCGTTGTGGACCGGACGCCCGGTCTCGCGCTCCCAGATGACGGTCGTTTCGCGCTGGTTGGTGACGCCGACTGCATTGATGATTGGCGATTGTTGATTGTTGATTTTGTCAACCGCATTGCGCATGACTTCTTGAGTATTTTGCCAAATTTCCAGCGGGTCGTGTTCCACCCAGCCTGGCTGCGGATAGATTTGCTGGTGTTCCTTTTGGGCAGACGCAACCACATTCCCGGCGTGGTCGAAGAGGAGGCAGCGCGTGCTGGTGGTACCCTGGTCAATGGCGGCGACGTATTTTGGCATAATGATCTCCTGGTTACAAAGTCTGACAGGTCTTACAGGTCGAAGTTACCAGTCTCTTGCCCCGGATAAAAATGCTTTCCCCGGCATGGGCTTCTTGCCCGCCGGTTGGACTTCTTCCAGGATGAGAATCCCTTCACCCGTGCCAACAGCCGGTTGGCTTTGGACCGTGAGCCTGCTCCCCGCGCTGGGACCTTTTTCGCTGCTGACGGAGGCGCGCAGCACCTTGAGCGGTGCATTGTTCCAGACGAAGTACGCCCCCGGCCAGGGATTCATCGCCCGGACGCGGCGTTCCAGCGCGGCGGCGGGTTGATCGAAATCCAGCAGGCCGCCCTCCTTTTTGAGCATCGGGGCATAAGTCGCGCCGTCCTCGGGCTGGAGCCGCGGGACGAGTTCGCCGCTGAGATAACGCGGCAGGGTTTCGAGCAGGAGTTCCGCGCCGCGGGGAGCCATCTTGGTGAAGAGCGAGCCGCCGGTTTCGTCTGCTGCAATGAGGATGGAACGCTGGCTCAGGATGGGGCCGGTGTCCACGCCGGGGTCCATTTTCATGATGGTGACGCCGGTTTCCTTGTCCCCGGCTAAAATCGCGGCCTGGATGGGCGCCGCGCCTCTCCAGCGCGGCAGCAGCGAGCCGTGCACGTTGAGGCAGCCGAAGCGCGGCAGGTCGAGCACGGCGGGGCGCAGGATCTGTCCGAAGGCGGCCACGACGATGAGATCGGCAGCCCAGGCCTGGAGTTGGGCCATGGCTTCGGGCTGGCGCAACTTTTCGGGCTGGATGACGGGAATGCCGAGGCGCAGGGCGGCTTCTTTGACGGCGGGCGGTCTCAGGGTCCCGCCGCGCCCGGCCGGACGATCGGGCTGGGTCACTGCGCCGATAACAGAGTAACGCGCGGCGAGCGCCTCCAATGTTGGGACGGCGAAGTCCGGCGATCCCATAAAGACAATGCGCGGGGATTGAGTCACGCGCCTATTCTACTTCGATTTGGAGAAAAGGTTAACTTGTCCTTTACACCGGTAGTACTTTTGTGCATGTAAATTGGTTGATTTTTGTCCAGATTGGATGTAAAATAGCGGAAACTAAATCAGGAATATTCCTTCAGGAGGAACCAATGACCGAACAACCCATGACCCCCGATATTACCCAGGACGACAAACTGTGGGCATTGCTATCTTACATCTTCTCGCCCCTCAGTCCGCTGATCGTCCTGCTGATGGAGGAGAAGAAGAGCCGCCCCTTCATCAAGTTCCATGCCGTTCAGGCGCTCATCCTTGGCCTGATTATGGATGTCCTGTACCTGGCGCTGGGCTGGA
>JBFMCM010000302.1:0-2000 GCA_040754355.1 Chloroflexota bacterium
GGGGACCGGTAACCCGTTCTTTTCCACCGACACTGCGGCCGCCTTGCGGGCTGTGGAAATAGATGCCCATGTACTGATCAAAGCCACCAAGGTGGATGGCGTTTACGACGCCGATCCGCAAATCAATCCCAAGGCAAAGAAGTTCGACCGTCTCTCCTATATTGACGTGCTCAACCGCCGCCTGGAAGTGATGGACAGCACCGCCGTCTCCCTGTGCATGGACAATAAACTGCCCATCCTCGTCCTCAACCTGTGGGATGCGACCGCCCTCGAGCGCGCCCTGCGAGGGGAACAGGTCGGCACGCTGGTTGCAGCCTGATAGTATTTTGTTACCTTCTGACAGGGTTTGCCGGGCACACTCCCGTCAGACCCTGCTTTATTCGAGGCCTTTTTCTGTATTCAGTAGCGTTTTTCACAGTTTTAGGGTATCCTTAAAGTATCAATATACCTTCCAGGAGGCCGATGTGATCAAGGACATCTTGAAAGAAGCCGAAACCCGCATGCGCGCCGCCCTCCAGAGTCTGGATGAAGATCTGGGGGGGATTCGCACCGGGCGCGCCACCCCAGCGCTGGTCGAGAGATTGTCAGTGGAATATTACGGGGCGCCCACCCCATTGATGCAACTGGCATCCATCTCTGTCCCTGAACCGCGCAGCCTGCTCATCAAGCCTTTTGACGCCTCGTCCCTGAAGGATATCGAACGCGCCATCCAGGTTTCCGAACTGGGGTTGACCCCCAACAATGACGGCAAGCAGATCCGCCTGAATCTGCCCACCCTGACCGAAGAGCGGCGCCTCGAACTAGTGAAAGTTGTCCACCACCGCATGGAGGAATGCCGCATCTCGGTCCGCAATGTGCGACGTGACTCACATAATGACATGCGCGACTTCGAGAAGGAGAAACTCATCTCCAAGGACGACTTGGAGCGCGGCGAAGAGGAACTCCAGAAGGTTACGGACCATTGGATCGAAGAAATCAACAAACACGGCCAGAAAAAAGAACAGGAAATCATGGAGGTCTGATGGGGTGACAGGCGATGGCCAGGACCCCGGTTATGGCAAAGAAGATTTCCTCCATTCCCACCCACGTTGCCATCATCATGGACGGAAACGGGCGCTGGGCACTCGCACGAGGCCTGCCGCGCCTGGCGGGTCACCGCGCCGGCACCGAGAACTTGCGGCGCATCATCACGGCCTGCGTTGAATTCGGTGTCAAATACCTAACTATTTATGCCTTCTCGACTGAGAACTGGGGCCGCCCACGCGAGGAAGTGGACGGTCTGATGCACATCCTCGAAGATGTCATCGATCGTGAACTGGCCGAACTTCACAAAGAAGGGGTACAACTCCGGCACATTGGCCGGCTCGAGCGCCTCGCCCCGAAGCTGCAGGAAAAAGTCCTGGACGCCATCGAACTGACGAAGGACAACGACCGCCTGGTCTTGAGTGTCGCCTTCAATTATGGCGGGCGCGACGAAATCATCTGCGCTATTCAGAAAATCATCCGCGATGGCGTGGCACCCGAAAATATCACGGCTGATTTGGTCGGCCGTTACCTCTTTACCGCCGGCGTTCCCGACCCCGACCTGATTATCCGCACCTCCGGCGAACTGCGTGTCTCCAACTTCCTCATCTGGCAGGGCGCCTATTCAGAGTGGTATGTGACTTCCACTTACTGGCCGGACTTCGACAAGGAAGCCTTCCGCAAGGCACTGGAGATCTACGCCCGGCGCGACCGCCGCTACGGAGGTCTATCCCAGATCAACGAGGACAAACCCAATCATGCTTAAACGCACCCTCGCAGCCGTCGTCCTGGCTGCCATCGGACTGCCAGCCGTGTTCTTCGGCGGGATTTTCTATTTCCTCTTCATCTCGCTCCTGCTGGGGATCGCTGCCTGGGAATATGCACATATCTTTCGGTCGGCAGGCAGTCACGCCTCCACCCCCTTGCTGGTTGGAGGCGTGTTTTTTGTTTGGGGGACGCGGGGGGAATTTTCGGCC
>JBFMCM010000303.1:0-6724 GCA_040754355.1 Chloroflexota bacterium
GATTCTGGCGGACGAAGAACGCGGCCTTCTGGACCTGGTGCTGGCTCACCCGGTCAGCCGCGCGGCTCTCTTCTGGGGCCGTTTCCTGGCCTTCGCCTGCGTGACGGCGGGCATCCTGCTCCTGTCCTGGCTGGGTTTCGTGGCCGGGCTGTCCGGCGCAGGCTGGGAGGTAAGCGCCCTCGACCTGCTCCTGCCGCACCTGGACCTGTTCGTGCTCCTGATGCTCTTTGGCGCATTGGCGCTGTTCTTGAGCATGGGGCTGCCCTCCCGCGCCCTGGCTGCCAGCCTGACCGGAGGGCTGCTGGTGGGGAGTTATTTCGTCACCTCGCTGGCGCGCATCAACGATAAATTGTCCGGCCTCAATAAATTTTCCCCACTGAACTACTACGAGGGCGGACGCGCCTTGGACGATCTGAATTGGGAACACCTGCTTGGGCTGCTCGGCTTTACCTTGCTTTTTACCTTGCTGGCCTGGTTGCTCTTCGAGCGGCGCGATATCCGCGTCAGCGGGACCGGCGGCTGGAAGATACCTGGTTGGATGACGATGGGCTGGTGGCTTTCGTTGGGGAAGAAAGGAAAGTGAGAAGGAACAAGTAAGAAGGGAAAAGGAAGAAGTGAAAAGTACAATGGTCGGGGCTGTGAGACTACCCCGACCATTGTTTATTTCTGGTGGGAAAGATAGTCGAAAATTACCTGATCATAATGCGCTGTTGACTGAAATCCCTTGACCGCCAGCCTCTTGCGCAATTCAGCCGAAGCACCGCCCGTCCGCAGCGCGGCCAGGACTTCAGAATAATCTACCGGGTCGCAGACTAAGGTCACCCTCTCGTGGTTCTTCGCCGCGGCGCGGATGAGGGTCACGCCGCCGATGTCTATGTTCTCGATGGCCTCGGCGTAGGTCACGCCCGGTTTTGCTATCGTCTGCTCGAAGGGGTAAAGATTGACAGCGACCAGGTCAATGTAATCCCAGCCCAAATCGAGCAACTGACGGTGGTCTGTCTCTGTCGGGCGCGCCAGCAGTCCGCCGTGGATGGCCGGGTGCAGGGTCTTGACCCGCCCGCCAAGGATCTCCGGCGAATGGGTGTAGTCCGCCACTTCGCAGACGGGGATGCGATTCTCGCGTAAAAGTCTCGCCGTCCCGCCGGAGGCGAGCAGTTCCCAGCCGAGGTCTGCGAGAGCGCGGGCAAAGTCAACGATGCCGGTTTTGTCGTGAACGGATAGAATGGCTTTTGGCATATGCGACTCCTTCAAGAATTTTCACCACGGAGACACGGAGAGCACAGAGTTATAAAACTCGACGATAAATGCCGTTCTTGAGCACAGGAACATTGAAGTTTAATAACAGTCCGACACGAATCCCGGTCAGTTTCAAATAAGTCAGCAGTTGCGCTTCATGCACGGGTAAGACCTCTTCAGCGGCTTTGAGTTCGACAATGACGCGTTTCTCATATACCAAATCCAGCCGGTAGCCTCCATCGAGACGGATACCTTTATAGGTCACAATCAACGGAACTTGCTGTTTGAAATTCATTTTGAGGAGTTTGGATTCATGAACCATACAAGTCTGGTAGGCGGATTCAAGCAATCCTGGGCCAAGCGCTTTATGTACTTCGATTGCCGCATGGATGATCCTTTCTGTCAATTCTTTCTCAAGCAGCGGTATTTCTTTATCATTACTGTACAATACAGAATTCATTTTCATGGGCTCCTCCTCGGGTTCCCAAGCCTTATAAGGTTTTTCTCCGTGTACTCGGTGTCTCTGTGGTAACCTCTTTTAAAATACTCACTAATATCCTGTGCTCTATTTCATGGACCCGGCTTTCGAACTGCTCCAACGACTCCCCCGGCTGGAAGCGGATTTCCTTTACCCCCAGCACCGGGCCAGCGTCCACCCCCTCGTCCGGGACGAGGTGCACCATCACACCGGTCTTTTCGACCTCGCCGCGCTGCCAGGCCTCGTAGGCGCGCTCGATGGCGTGCGTACCGGGAAACGTACCAGGCAGAGCCGGGTGTAAATTGATGACCCGGTTCGGGAAACGGTCGAGGAAGGCCGAGGTCAGGATGCGCATCCAGCCTGCCAGCACGACCCAGTCTGGCTGGTAGGCAGCAACCATTTCAGCGAGTTGAGCATCATAGGCGCGGCGGTCCTGGTCTTTGGACTTCTCCACCACCATTGCAGGGACACCCGCCCGCCGCGCCCGTTCCAGTCCATAGGCGTCGGCTTTGTTCGAGAAGACTGCGGCCACTATGGCAGGCAGTTCACCCGAGGCGCAGGCGTCGAGGATGGCTTGGAGGTTGGAGCCATTTCCAGAGATAAAAACAACGAGTTTTGTCATTTGTTATCCATAGGGGCGGGGCTTGTCCCCGCCCACGGCGACCATATCATCCCCGAAGGAGACAAGGGTCACCCCTACAAAACATCAATGATGGAATAACCTTACACCCGAAAACACCATCGTCATCCCATACTCATCGCAGGCGCGAACGACATCCTCGTCACGATTGGATCCGCCCGGCTGCAAGACGTATTTCACGCCGCTTTTCGCTGCCCGGTCAATCGAATCGCGGAACGGGAAGAACGCGTCCGAGCCGAGCACCACACCGGTCATGCCGTCCAGCCAGGCACGTTTCTCTTCTGGTCTGAGTTGGGCCGGGATTTCGGTGAACACCTCGCCCCAGGCGGCTTTCTCGGCCTCGGTCACGTCGGGCTGGAGGAACTTGTCAATGGCGTTGTCCCGGTCGGGGCGTTTGACTCCATCCATAAACGGAAGGGAAAGCACGCGCGGGTGCTGGCGCAGCCGCCACAGGTCCGCTTTCGTGCCGGCAAGGCGGATGCAGTGGATGCGAGACTGTTGTCCCGCCCCCGCGCCGATGACCTGTCCATCCAGCGCAAAACAGACCGAGTTCGACTGGGTGTATTTGAGCGTGATCCAGGCTACCATCATGTCACGGATGGCAGACTCTGGCAATTCCTTATTCTTCGTGACCACATTCTTGAAATCGTCTCGCGTTACCAAGCGGTCATTGCGACGCTGCTCGAAGGTGACGCCGAAGACCTGGCGGGTTTCCATTTCGGAGGGTTTATATGCCGGGTCAATCTGGAGCACCACATATTTTCCGCCCTTCTTGCCGCGCAAAATATCCAGCGCTTCTGGATCGTACGCCGGAGCAATGACCCCGTCCGAGACTTCGCGCGCCAGCAATTTAGCCGTGGGCACGTCAACTGTATCGGAGAGGGCGGCCCAATCGCCGAAGGAGGACATGCGGTCCACGCCGCGGGCGCGGGCGTAGGCTTCGGCTAGGGGCGAGAGGTCCCGCCCGGCCACGGCGTAGATTTCCTTGAGGGTTTCCGTCAGAGGGATGGCCGCCACCGCCGCCCCCGACGGGCTGACGTGTTTGAACGAGGCGGCTGCCGGGAAGCCGAGCGCCGCTCGAAGTTCGCACACCAACTGCCAGGAGTTGAGCGCGTCCAGCAGGTTGATGTAGCCGGGGGCGCCGTTGAGCACTTCCAGAGGCAGGTCGCTGCCGCTCATAAAAACCCGCGCCGGGGTCTGGTGCGGGTTGCAACCGTAACGCAGGATAATTTCTTTCGCCATCAAACACTCCTATTTGAAAATGACTTTTCGGCTTCCGGCAGCCAATTCCCCGATAATCCAGGTTTGTTCGGGGATGGATTTCTGGAATGTCTTCACATATTTTTTATCCACGATGGCGACCATGCCGATGCCCATGTTGAAGACGCGAACCATCTCCTCGACCGAAATCCCGCCGCGCTGCTGGATGAGCCGGAACAGCGCTGGGACCGGCCAACTGTCGGCGCGAATGACCGCGTCCACGCCAGCGGGCAGGACGCGCGGGATGTTCTCGATGAACCCGCCGCCGGTCAGGTGCGCCAGGGCTTTGACCAGTTTCAGGTGCGGGTAAAGCACGTTGAGGTACGAGCGGTGCGGGGCCAGCAGCGCGTCTGCCAGAGAAATACCTAGTTCGGGGAAAACCGTCTCGAGCGGGAGGCCCTCGAACACTTTGCGGATGAGCGAGTAGCCGTTGGTGTGCGGCCCGGAGGAGGCCAGGCCGAGGATCATGTCCCCCGGACCGAGGTCCGGCTCCGGGCGGATGCGGCCGCGCTCGACCACGCCGATGATCGTCCCGGCCACGTCGAACTCGCCCTCGGCGAATACGCCCGGCATTTCCGCCGTCTCGCCGCCCAGCAGCGCCATCCCGGCCTCGGCGCAGGCTTCAGCGATGCCGGTCACCACTTCGGCGGTGATTTCGGGATTCAGTTTCGAGGTGGCGAAATAGTCCAGGAAGAACAGCGGGCGAGCGCCCTGCACCAGGATGTCATTAATGCAGTGATTGACGATGTCATGCCCGATGGAGCGATAGCGACCGGCGGCCGCGGCGAGTTTGACCTTCGTCCCGACCCCGTCGGTGGAGGCGACCAGCACCGGGGCCCTCATCCCTTTGACGGCCGCCGCGTCGAACAGGCCGCCGAACGACCCGATGCCTGCCAGCACCGCCGGGGAGTAGGTGGCCTGGACGGCAGTCTTCATCAGCTCGATAGCGCGGACTCCCGCGTCAATGGAAACGCCTGCCTCGGCATAAGCGGATTTTTTGAGAGCGACTCGGGCAATGTCGCGCCTGAACTGCATTCCATCGAACGAGATTTTGTCCACCACCGAATAAACGCGTTTCGCTGCTGCTTCGAGCGAGGCGTCCCAGGCTGTGACGCCGAGTACGCGCCCACCCGCGGTGACGATCTTGCCGCCCTCCTGGCGCGTCCCGGCGTGGAAACAGATGCCGTGCTCGAACTTGTCGCGCGAGCCGCGCACCAGTTTGCCATAGACCAGTTTGCCGGGATAACCCTCGGAGGCCAGCATGACACAGACCGCCGCGCCGCTCTTCCAGCGGATGTCGAGGCTGGCGAGGCGGCCCTCGACGCAGGTTTCGGCGATTTCCACCAGGTCAGTGTCGAGCAGCGGCAGGACGGCTTCGGCCTCCGGGTCGCCAAAGCGGCAGTTGAACTCCAGCACCTGCGGGCCGCCGGCGGTCAACATCAGCCCGGCATACAACACGCCGACAAAGGGTGTACCACCTTCGCGCAGCCCATCCACCGCGGGCTGGAGCACCGTTTCGACGATGTTCGTTACCATCTCCGGCGGGCAGACCGGAGCCGGGGCATAGGCGCCCATCCCGCCCGTGTTGGGACCGTGGTCGCCATCCAGCAAGCGCTTGTGATCTTGCGCCGGGAGCATGGGGACGACCGTCCGGCCATCGGTGAAGGCCATCAACGAGATCTCGGGGCCGCTCAAACGCTCCTCGATGACCACCTCGTCCCCGGCCGCGCCGTAATCGCGCCGAACCATGATCGCCTCCAAAGCGGCCAGCGTCTCGGTTTTCGTCTCCGGCAATTTCACACCTTTCCCGGCTGCCAGCCCGGAGGCTTTGATGACCACCGGATAGTCCACCTGCTCGAGATGGCGCACCGCCTCGGCGTGTGTCTTGAAGACCGCATAACGCGCCGTCGGGATGCCGTGCTGCTGCATGAATTGTTTGGCAAAAGACTTGGACGACTCGATGTGCGCCGCCTCCCTGCGCGGACCGAAACAGCGAATCCCCGCAGTAGAGAGCGAGTCCACAAGCCCGGCTGCCAGCGGCGCTTCCGGCCCTATGGTGACCAGATCAACCCGCTTTTTCCGGCACAGTTCGACGACCGCAGCGTGGTCGTCTATGGAAATATCGGATACATTCTCTCCAATCGAGGCGGTTCCCGGATTGCCGGGCAGGATATAGAGTTTGCTTAACCTTGGCGACTGGGAGATTTTCCAGGCAATGGCGTGTTCCCGCCCGCCGGAGCCGATGATAAGGACATTCATAAGATTATCTGATTCCATTTTCAAAACCTGTCTTGACTGTCTCCAAATCCACCGGAAGCGGATACTCACCGGTAAAACACGCCCGGCAGTACCCGTCCGCACTCTCGACAGCCTTCATCATACCATCAAGTGACAGGTAAGCCAGGCTGTCCGCCCGGACATGCTTGCGGATCTCCTCCACCGTGCGCTGGTGGGCGATCAAGTCAGCGCGCTTGCCCATGTCAACACCCATGAAGCAGGGATGGGTGATGGGCGGACAGGTGATGCGCACGTGGACTTCGTCCGCGCCGGCATCTTTGAGCAGTTTGACGAGCGGCCCGGTGGTGTTGCCGCGCACGATGGAGTCGTCAATCATAACCACGCGCTTGTTCAGCACGTTCTCGTTGATGACATTGAACTTCAAGGCCACGCCGCGCTTGCGGAGCGAATCGGTCGGTTCGATAAACGTCCGCCCGACGTAGCGGTTCTTGACGAAGCCATCGTTGTACGGGAGGCCCGATTCCGCCGCGTAACCGATCGCCGCCGGGACAGACGAGTCCGGCACGGGGACGACCACATCCGCCTCGGCGGGACATTCACGCGCCAACTCACGGCCCAGGTTCTGCCGCACCTGGTGGACGCTCTTCACGTCCCAGACCGCGTCCGGGCGGGAGAAGTAGATCATCTCGAAGATGCAGCGCGCCAGCGGCTGCTTCGGCTGGATGGCCTGCGTCACCACCAGGGCTTTATCGGACAGGGTCACGATCTCGCCGGGCATCACTTCCCGGATGGCGCGGCAGCCCAGGGTCCGCAGCGCGCCGGTCTCTGAGGCGGCTGCGTAGCCGCCGCTGGGCAGCAGTCCCACGCTCAGC
>JBFMCM010000304.1:0-3116 GCA_040754355.1 Chloroflexota bacterium
GCGACGCGCTCCAGGTTGTGCGCCACCCACAGCAGCCAGTTGGCGCGCTCGATGGACTTGGCATCCGCCATCACGAAGGTCATCAGTTCGCGGTAAACCTGGGTGTAGAGTTGGTCCACCTCGTCGTCTTCCTGCGGGATGAGCCGGGCCGCCTCGGCGTCCTCGTTGACGAAGGCGGTCAGGGCGCGGTGGAGCATGTCGGCCGCCTTCTGCGCCATGCGCGGGACGTCAATCAGCGGCTTGAGCAGGGGCTGTTCTCCCATGCGGATGTTGACGGTGGCGATGCCCTTGGCGTAGTCGCCCATGCGTTCGAGTTCGCCGGCCACTTCCAGGATGGAGGCCAGCAGGCGCAGGTCGTGGGCCATAGGCTGCTGGGTGGCGATGGCGACCATGACCTGTTCTTCGATGGCGAAGCGTTTGGCGTTGATCTGGCTGTCCATCTCGTAGATGCGCCGTGAGGCTTCAATGTCGCGTTTCTTGAGGGCTTCGACGGAGTGCAGGATGGCTCCTTCGACCATGCTGCCGAGCAGGAGCAGGTCATCTTTCAGTTGCTGGATTTCTGTCTCGAAAGTTTTACGCATGAATACCTCATTACTTGTCTGGCTAAATAATTATACCCAGTTTCAGTGGTTATAATTGGGTGGTTCAGGAGTTGCCTTTATGTTGATCATTGTCAGTGACTTGCACCTTACCGATGGCACTTGCGGACGTTCGATCTCGTCCACCGCTTTCAAACTTTTTGCCGACCGCCTGGGAGAATTAGTACACAATGCTTCCTGGCGTCTCGGCAGCACCTACCGCCCCGTCCGGGAAGTGGACCTGCTCCTGCTGGGCGACATCCTCGACCTTCAGCATTCCACCCTCTGGCTGGAGAAGGCAGACGGTTCGCCCAACGCCGTCCGTCCGTGGACGGATTACAAGGCTCCGGAGTTCGCGGCCACTGTACACGCCATCACGGCGAATATTCTGAAGAATAATGCTGAAGCCATCCAAATCTTGAAGAATCTGACAGGCAGGAGAGCGCTTTCCCTGCCACCTGCGGACCGGCGCGGCCGTCCGGCCCGGTTGGCGCTTTACAGCCTCCCGGTGAAAGTGAACATCCATTACATGGTGGGCAACCACGATTGGTTCTATCACCTGCCGGGAGCCGAATTCGACGTCATCCGCGCTGAAGTCATCCAGGCCTTTGGCCTGTCGAACTCAGCCGGGCCGTTCCCGCACCAGGCCAAAGAGTCGGACTCGCTCGAGGTATTGCTCGACCGTTACCAGGTCTATGCCCAGCACGGCGACTTGTATGACGCTTTCAACTATGACAAGGAAAGTCCGCAGAAAAACAAACGCGATTCGGCCGCCCTGGGCGATGCCTTCGCCGTCGAAATCCTCAACCGGTTCCCGGTCGAGGTGGAACGGCAGATGAAAGGGGAACTGCCGCCCGGTCTGATGAACGCTTTGCGCGAACTGGTCAATGTCCGTCCGGCCCTGGCCACTCCGCTGTGGATCAGCAGCCAGTTGCGGCAGAACAACGTCCCGGAAGCGCTCCAGAACAAACTCAAGAATATCTGGGACGATCTTGGGAACCAATTCCTCGCCCTTCCCTTCGTTCGTTCTTTTGACAAGAAGATGAAGTTCGATATTGTGGATGGCCTGGAAGCGCTCATCAAGATCACCGATCGCGTCTCTTTCAAAACCATAGACAGCATAGTGGTTTGGCTGCGCAAGAAATTCTGGTCGGAGGAGGAGGTTACTTTCGCCAAATATGCCTTGAGGGAGGATGCCTTCCTTAATCGCACGGCGCAATTTATTGTCTACGGTCATACCCACCACCATGAGGTCGTGCCGCTCGATTCCATCCCTGCCGGCCCTGCACCAACCAATCAAACCTACTTGAACTCCGGAACCTGGCATACCTATTTCGACCTGGCGGTCCACAAACCGGAAGAGCAGAAGTTCATCCCTTACCAGGTGCTGACCTATCTCACATTCTATCGGGACGGGGAGCGCGGCGGCCGCCGCTTCGAAGCCTGGTCGGGGTCGTTTTCAGAGTGAGCCCAAACGTGACCGAATTCATTTACCTCATCCACCCCTTCCGTGACGGCTTTTTCGAGCAGCCCACACCTGAAGAAGACGCCGCCATGGAAGCGCACTTCCAATACATCAAGAAGGCCACCGAGGCGGGTCTTGTCCTGCTGGCCGGCCCCTGCCTCGACGAAACCTTCGGGCTGGTCGTCTTCCGCGCCGAGGACGAGGCCGCCGCGCAAGCCTTTATGTTGAATGACCCATCGGTCAAGTCCAACGTGATGATGGCCGAACTGCACCCGATGCGTGTCTCGTTGCGAGGACAATGACCATCTACCCCGCCTCCGCCCTGCGCGCCGTGGCGCTCCGGACCCAGAGCCTGCATGCCGCCAATGGGCACGAATCCACCCCGACGCCGGAAACAATCTGCCGGACCGTCGAGCAGATCGGCTGTGTCCAGATTGACACCCTGCACGTAGTGCGCCGCAGCCAATACCTGGTCCTGTGGAGCCGCCTCGGGACATATGATCCGGCGGATTTCGACGCCCTCCAGTCCGGACCGGGACGCCGTCTCTTCGAGGGCTGGCAGCACGCTGCCTGTATCATTCCTCTGACGGAATACCGTTACCAGATACCGCATCAACGCAACGTGCGAGGCCAGAGTGAGCAACCCAGCACCTGGTATTCTCGCTGGCTGACCGAGCATGGGCATCCCGAGACCATCCAAATGGTGCGGGAACGCATCCAGCGCGACGGCGCCCTCAAAGTCAGCGACTTCGAGCGCGGCGACCACCCTCCGGGCGCGTGGTGGAACTGGCGCCCGGCCAAGGTGGCGCTCGAATACCTGTATGCCTTCGGCGAACTGATGATTGCCGGGCGGGACAAATTCCAGCGCATCTACGACCTGACGGAGCGCGTCTTGCCCTCCTGGGTGGATACCCGCGCGCCAACCGCCGAGGAGCGCGACCGCTTCTGGGTGGAGCGCGGCGCGAAAGCCCTGGGTGTCTGCCTGCCGCGCCACGCCGGGGATTACACGTGGATGAAAGTGACCAAGTCCAGGCCCATCATCGAGGCTCTTGTCAAGGAAGGCATACTCCTCG
>JBFMCM010000305.1:0-7418 GCA_040754355.1 Chloroflexota bacterium
AGATGCTCTTTGCCCCCACGGTGGCTGAGGAATTGGCATTCGGTCCGAAGAACCTGCAAATGCCGCCGGATGTGATATCCACGAATGTAGACTGGGCCATCGAGACGGTGCACCTGAGGGAGGAAATGCCGATGCCGCCGCTGGCGCTTTCTTTTGGCCAGCAGAAACGCATCAGCATTGCGGCAGTGCTGGCCATGCGCTCGCGCATCCTGATGCTGGACGAGCCGACCGCCGGGCAGGATTACTGGAACTATATGGCTTTCATGGACTCGATCCTACAAATGCCCGGCTTCGACTCGGTCATCTTCATCACCCACGACCTGGACCTGGCGCTTATCTACGCCACCCGCATCCTGCTGTTATTCGATGGCGGAATTGTAGCCGATGGCGCGCCGCAGGATGTGCTGCAGGATGAGTCCCTGCTGAGGCGCTGCCGTGTGCTGCCCACCTCGCTCCTGCGGTTGAACCTGGAACGGCTGCCGCAGACGGGCAGATTCTTCCGCGCCGAAACTCTCGCCCATGTTGCGAGTTAAAGTATTCGGAAGTCTTATCCAACCCTATTCCAAAAGGAGAATGATATGAAGAAGTCAATCTGGAAGTTCGGGACGCGTGAAGTGGTCTATTCGGCCATCGGCGCGGCGCTGTACGCCGTGCTGGCGGTTTCGACCAACTTTCTGCAAATCCCCTCGGCGGGGAATGTCTCCGTCCGCCCGGCTGTGGCCATCCCAATGTTCTTCGGCATCGTCTTTGGCCCGATCGTCGGTTTCATTGCGGGTTTCCTGGGCAACATCATCAGCGACCTGATTGCCGGGTATGGCTTCTGGTTCTGGTGGGACCTGGGCAACGGCTTGATGGGCTTCATCCCCGGCCTGATCGCTGCCTCGCTGGTTTCCTACAAGGATTGGAAGTCCATCCTGAAGGCTGAACTGTTCGTCATCCTCGGCGTGCTGGTGGGCATGGGTGTGGCCGCCATCTCCGAGATGTGGGTCTCCGGCGCGGATATCAACACGGTCATCTTCGGCAACTTCGTCCCGGCCGTCATTCCCAACCTGATCAATGGTCTGATCCTCGTACCCATCCTGATGATCGCTTACGACGCGATCGCCAAACGTTCGGGACGCTGATCCTTTCCAAACGTAGGGGCGACGACACGTCGCCCCTATTGCTAACCGCTAATTGCTAATCCCTAACTGCTAACATGCTCGTCACCTGGCGCTACCGTCCCCGCAACAGCCTGATGTCCCGCTTCGACCCGCGGGCGCGCTGGATCTTCTCGCTGGCCTTCCTCTTCGCCGCCACCATGTTCTGGGACGCGCGCTTCCTGGCATTTTACTTTTTCATCGGTTTTGCCTGGTATTTTTCGGGAGGGGCATCCTTCCGCGACACGAAGCGCGGCTGGCTGTTGGTGGGTGTCCTATTGACCATGATGATCGTGGTCAACACCATCATCACCGGAGGAGGGGCAGGGGGCGTCGTCCCGGAAGGCGGGACCCTGGTCTGGCCGGAGGGCATCCCGCTTCCCTTCGCCGATACCGTCTGGCATTTTGGCCTCACCTGGGAACGGTTGTGGTTTGCCATCTGCCAAATCCTGCGGATTGGGGGGATTTCCGCCGTGTTCCTGATCATCCCCTTCACAATGGATCCGCGCGTCTACGGCGTGACTTTCCGCGGCCTGGGCTTGCCGGACCGTTTTGCCTACTCGATGGAACTGGCCTTCCGCTACGTCCCGACCCTGGCGCGCGACTTCGGGACGACGGTGGACGCCCAGCGGGCGCGCGGCTACGAGGTCGAGCGCGTCAAGGGCGGCCTTGTGCGACAGATCCTGCGCCTGGCCCCGTTGATCGTCCCGGTGACGATGAACTCCATCCTGATGGGGGAGGATGTGACCAATGCCATGGACCTGCGCTGCTTCGGCCAGCGTCCGCGCACATGGCTGTACGAGTTGAAATACCGCTGGCAGGACTATGCCCTGATCGTTTTTAGCCTCTTGATTCTGGTGGGGGGGATTGCAATGAAATACGGTTTCCAGATCGGAAATTTCTGGGTGCCGGATTTCTGGCTGCACTTGGTTGGCAGTTAAGGCAAAGTGCCTTTATCTTCTTCACTTTTATCCGTTGTTGAAAACGGGTGACGTTGTCGAGGTGATAGTGCCCTCTTGATTATAGGGGGAAGGAATTCACACCACCGCGTTATTCCCTTTCTCTGTTCCTCCCTTGTCCGGCAGCACAAATTTACTCCACGTGATCGGGATGATGATTGCACAGGCCACCGCGGTGACCCAGAAGGGTGTCTGCGGGGTGAAATTCTCCCACAACTGCGCCCCGATCCACGGCATGGGCAAGGACAGAATACCGAGCGAGGTACCGAAGAAACCGAAGGCCAGCCCGCGCTTGTTCTCCGGGACTACCTTGGAGATGAGCGAGTCATAGGAGGGCATCAACACCCCGACGCCTAGTCCGCTGAGGAAGCGTGAGCCGAGAAAAGCCGGGAGCGAACGTGATAGTACCATAGCCACCAATCCCAGAGTGAGCAGCACGAATCCGCCGGCAATGATCATCCTCTCGCTGCGCTTGTCGGTCAGCCAGCCACCTAGAAAGGACCCCAGGATGCTGGCGGCCCCCCAGGCCGACCCAAGTAGGCCAATTTGCGCAACCGACAATTTCCCGATATCTGACAAATAGATGGGAAATAATTCCCCGGTCAGATTGAAGGAGGTGTCGCCAATGGCATCGGTGATCCAGATCCAGGTCAGGATACCACCTGCAAAAAGGAGGCCGAACATGGCTTTCAGCTGTGTGGAAAGTCCATTCAAAGTGGGTTTCTGGGGAGCATGCGCCGGTCTGAATTGTTCTGAAAATGCCATCCAGACGCGCACCGCGGTGGCCAGGGTGTAGATGACGAATGCCACAAACAACATGAAGCGGAAGTTCAAGCGGTAAACCAGCAACCCGGCCAGGGAGGGTCCAATGACGGTTACCACCATGTAGATGCCGCGCGACACTCCATAAACGCGACCGCGGGTAGTTTCATCGGATTGTTCCGCAATGTACGCCCCGAAACTGGGACCAACGAAGGAATTGGAAACATATTCCACGCACAAACCGAGCATAACCCATTCCCAGGAGGGTGAGACGAAGAATAACAAGTAGCCGAAAACGGCGATGGAACTGCCAATAGCAATGGCTCGCAGGCGCCCAACTGTGTCTGCCAACCAGCCGCCAATTATTTGTAAGACCATCGGCACGAGCGAGGCGACTGTAAAGACTAATCCAACCTGGCCGACGCTGGCGCCCAGGTTGATCAGGTAGAGCGACAGCATGCTGTAAGCCATCTGCCCGGCAATATTAGCCAATACCATCGCCAGAAGGAACCAGCGTAAATTTACATTGAGGATGAAGGATGATTTTTGAGTCATTTGAACTCCGGACTTTGATGAGCCACCTTCTTCTGCGGCTGTGCGATGGTGAATATCCCGAACTTCCTTGCCAGCCAGCCTGGATCCACATCCTTTAGCGGGGCATAACGAACCCCTAATCTATCCAATCGTTCCAGGAATCCTTCCAACCTTTTACGAAAATCGGCATAATCCTTCCTGTCTCGCGGCGTCCAGGCAGTCTCAGCCATGGCGGTGAGGCGCGGGAAGGCCTGGTAATCCAGCCGGGCGCGGGTCGGCACCCATTCGGTCCAGAGCGGGAATTCCAGTCCCAGGATGCAGGCTTCGTCTTCCGCGCTGAGGCCCGGCGGGACAGGGTTGTAGTGATAGGCGCGGCTGAGAGGCATCAGGCTGTAACTGTGGTCGAGGTAGGTGTCAAGGTACGTAGACATGACCACCTGCCGCCGGTCTGTCTTGATCGCCTCCACCAGCCGTTTCTGGTCTCCAAGCCAGTATTGGACAACCGCATCCTTCGACAAGCCCGGCTCTAGAATCTGGTTCCAACCCATCAGCCGCCGCCCTTTTGATTCCAGATATTTCCCGATTCGATTGGTCATGTACACTTGCAGGGCATGTTCATCTTCCAACCCTTCCTCCCGGATGCGGCGCTGACAGTCGGGGCAGGCTTTCCAGCGTTTCTTCGGGGCCTCGTCCCCGCCAATGTGGAGATAGGGGGAGGGGAAGAGTTCCAGGATGTCATCGAGTACATCCTGCAAGAAAGTGAATGTGCTTTCCTTCCCGGCGCAGTAAATGTCGGGGAAGATGCCGAAGCGCGTAGCCACCTCGAACGGGCCGCCGGTGCAGGAAAATTCCGGATAAGCCGCCAGCGCGGCCAGCGAATGGCCGGGGATTTCGATTTCCGGCACGACAGTGATGTGATGTTCGGCGGCGTAAGACACGATTTCCCTGATATCCTCCTGCGTGTAAAAACCTCTGTGCGGGATGCCGTTATGCCTCTTGCCCAATATGGTTTGACTTGTCCCGAGGCGCCGCGCGCCGATCGCCGTCAGACGCGGGTATTTCTTGATCTGGATGCGCCAGCCCTGGTCTTCGGTCAAGTGCCAGTGGAAGATGTTCAGTTTGTGGAGCGCCATCAGGTCGAGCAATTGCCGGACGGTTTGCTTGCCGTGGAAGTGACGGCCCTCGTCGAGCATGAAACCGCGCCACGGGAAGCGCGGCCAATCTTCGATGACCAGGCACGGGATGCGCCAGTCGGTCGCAGCGTGAAGATTTTTATCAATGGACACTGGCAATAACTGGCGCAGGGTCTGGAGGGCATAGAAGACCCCTTTTGTGGTGGAAGAGGTGATGTCCACCGCGCTGGCATGGACCTCGAGCCGGTATCCCTCGTCCCCAAGACCAGCCAAGGCGGGGTCGAGGCGCAGGGAGATGTGGTTTTTCGTAAACCGGCCCGGGGTCCCGAGGTGAGGCGGGAACACGGCGATTGGAGCCAGCAGGGAGTGCAGGATTTCCATATTTCGGAGATTGGCTTCATCCGAGAGGATTTCCGTCTCACTATCAAGTGAGTATTCACCGGGTAATAATTCCATTCGGACAGGCAGGGGGATGATGTTCGGCATGTCTTTATTGTACGCTGTTTTGGAGTCCAGCGGCTAGCCGCTGGACTCCAAAATATTGTGGTATACTTCCGCCGCTTCCGCCTTCGGTTGGAAGCACATCTTGCCCGGGACGGGCATCGAGCGTCCCTGAGCGGGTTTTTATTCCCGCTAAACTCACAAGTCCCATGCGGGACGTGTAAGTAAGGAGAAACATGGCTGTTATTTCCATGAAGGCGCTGCTGGAAAGCGGCGTCCACTTCGGCCACCGGACCAACAAGTGGAATCCGGGGATGAAACCGTATATCTTCACCGAGCGCAACGGCATCCACATCATTGACTTGCAGCAGACGGTGAAGGCCATCAACATGGCCTACGCCGCCATCCGCGACATGGTTGCCGGCGGCGGCACGCTGCTCTTCGTCGGAACCAAGCGCCAGGCGCAGGAGACGGTGCACGACGAGGCCGTGCGCTGCGGCATGCCTTACGTGACCGAGCGCTGGCTGGGCGGGATGCTGACCAATTGGTCCACCATGTACCAGCGCATCCAGGAACTGGAGCGCATGGAGAAACTGGTCTCCACCGGCGAGGTGGAGCGGCTGACCAAGAAGGAAGGCCTGCTCATTCAACGCGAGATCAACCGCCTGAATATCCGCCTGTCGGGCGTCCGCACGATGCACCGCGTACCCGACATGGTCTTCGTGGTGGATGTGATGCGCGAAGAAGCCGCCGTGCACGAGGCCAACCTGTTGGGCATTCCGGTGGTGGCCCTGGTGGACACCAACTGCGATCCTGCCGACGTGGATTATGTCATCCCCTCCAACGATGACGCCATCCGCGCCATCAAACTGTTGGTCGCCAAGATGGCCGACGCCGTGCTGGAAGGCAAGGCCATGCGCAAGGATGAGGAACTGGAGACGATGGAGCAGGCCAAGGCTGAGGTCCAGGCAGTTGCCGAAGCGGACCGGGGGCCGGGGCGCGATCTGGAACTGGAGGAAGAACTAGACGATGAGCGCTTGCTCGGTGATGCCACGCTGGCAAAACTGGCCCCCGTTCTGGATGAAGAAGTTGAAGAAGTGGTTGCTGTGGTTAAAAAAGGAAAGAAAACCGGCGAACCAGCCGATGAAGAAACCGCCGACGAATCGGTTGAAAAGAAGGTTGAAGTAGAAGATACAGGGGTTAAGAAGGCGAAGAAAACGGGCAAATCCGAAGATAAAGAGTCTGCCGATGAGCCGGTTGAAGATAAGGGTGTAGTAAAAGATGAAGTGGTAGAAGTGGTTAAGAAGGCGAAGAAAGCGGGTAAATCCGAAGATAAAGAGTCTGCCGAAAAGCCGGCTGAAGACAAGACTGATGAGGCATAAGTTATGGAAATCTCGATGGAAATGATCAAGGAACTGCGCGAAGCCACCAAGGCGGGTGTGCTCGACTGCCGCAAGGCGCTGGAGTCTGCCAACGGTGACTTCCAGAAGGCGGTGGATTTCCTGCGCGAAAAGGGCATGGCCACGGCAGCCAAACGGTCCGACCGGCAGGCGTTGAATGGAATCGTGGAACTCTATTCGCACGGCGGGGGACGCGTGGGTGTGATGGTAGAAGTCAATTGTGAAACGGACTTCGTGGCCCGCTCCGAGCAATTCCGCACCTTTGCCCATGAGATCGCCCTGCAGGTTGCCGCGAACTCGCCGAAATACATCAAGACCGAGGAAATCCCCGCTGACGTGCTCGATCACGAGCGTGAGATCGCCATGGCGCGCGGCCGCGAAGAAGGCAAGCCCGAAGCCATCCTGCCCAAGATCGCCGAAGGCCGCCTGGAGAAATACATGGACGAGGTCGTCCTGCTGCGCCAGGCTTATATCCGGGATGCCGAGAAAACAGTCGAAAAACTGCTCCTCGAAACCATCGCCGCGACGGGTGAAAATATCATCATCCGCCGCCTGGCTCGCTGGGAATTGGGCGAAGCCAGCCAATGATTTTGAAAAGCCAACCCTCGGGTTGGCTTTTTTTGTGGAATATGCGGTAAGATTACAGGGAATCAGGAGAGCCTATGACAGAACTAAAATACGAACGCATCCTGCTCAAACTGGGCGGCGAGGCGCTGGCGGGTCCGGATGGGTTTGGCATCAATCCGCTGGAGGCCGAGGCGATCGCTGAGCGCATCAAAGGTGTCCACAAAATGGGCGTGGAAGTTGCCATCGTCATCGGGGCAGGTAACCTGTGGCGTGGGAAACAAGGCATTGACCGCGGCATGGATCGTGCCACCGCCGACTACATGGGCATGCTGGCGACGATGATGAACGCCATGGCTTTGATGGACGCGCTCGAACGGGCGGGGGTCTACACCCGCGTCCAGTCGGCTATCGAAATGCGCGCCGTGGCCGAGCCGTACATCCGCCGCCGCGCCATCCGCCACCTGGAGAAGAAACGCGTCGTCG
>JBFMCM010000306.1:0-6476 GCA_040754355.1 Chloroflexota bacterium
CGTCTCGCCGGGAACGCCGGAGGATGCCAAGGGGCTTTTGAAAACCGCCATCCGGTCCGATGACCCGGTGCTGTTCCTCGAGCACGCCACCATGTACCAGGTGCGCGGCGAGGTGCCGGAGGGCGAGTACCTGCTCCCGATCGGCAAGTCGAAGGTCCAGCGTCCCGGCAAGGACGTCACCATCGTCACCTATGCCAAGGGGCTGGAACTTTCGCTCAAGGCGGCGGACGATCTGGCAAAGGAAGGCTTCGAGGCCGAGATCGTTGACCTGCGAACCCTGCGCCCGCTCGACATGGGACCGGTGCTCGAGTCGTTCCAAAAGACCAACCGGGCTGTGATCGTGGAGGAGGGCTGGAAATCGTACGGGGTGGGGGCGGAAGTGTCGTCTCGCATCTATGAGCAGGCCTTCGATTACGCCGACGCGCCCATCCTGCGCGTGGCCCAGAAGGAAGTGCCGCTGCCCTACAACCGCACGCTCGAGCAGGCCGCCCTGCCGCAAGTGCCCGACATCGTGGCGGCGGTGAAGGAGGTGCTGAAATAATGGCCGAGACGATCAACATGCCCAAACTGGGCTTCGACATGGCCGAGGGAACGCTCGTGCGCTGGGTCAAGAAGGTCGGCGAAACGGTGAACAAAGGCGAGGTGCTGGCCGAGATCGAGACCGACAAGGCCACGGTGGAAGTGGAATCTTCCGCTTCCGGCGTGGTGCGCAAACTGCTGGTGGACGAGGGCGCGGTCGTCCCTGTGAACACGCCGATTGCGGTTGTTGGTTCAGCAGATGAAAATATCGAAGAAATTACTTCCCAGGCTGGTCAAACGTCGAAGGTCGAACGTCAGCCCGCGGCCTCGGACCTGAAGCCTGCTCCCATTGAAACATCCACCGTCCACGGTCAACCGTCCATGCTCCGCGCTTCACCCCTGGCGAAGAAGATGGCCCGCGAGCGCAGCCTGGACTTGAGCCGAGTGCAGGGAACAGGTCCGGGCGGGAGGATCGTGCGGAGGGACGTGGAGGCAGCCATCAGCGGTCAGCCGTCAGCCGTCAGCGGGAAGATACCGTCCACCGTCCACCGTCCATCGTCCGTCTCAGACGAAACGATTCCCCAGACCAAGTTGCGCCAAGCCATCGCCCGCCGCATGGCCGAAGCCAAGGCGTCCATCCCGCACTTCTATGTGACCCACGAATACAAAATGGATTCCCTTCTGGAAGTCCGCCGGCAGTTGAACAATGCCCTGCCGGAGGACGAGAAGATTTCGGTCAATGATTTCATCCTTAAAGCCGCCGCGCTGACCCTGCGCCAGTTTCCCAACCTGAATGCCTCCCTCGATGGCAATTCTGTCCTGCGCCACGGAGGGGTCAACATCGGGGTGGCTGTCGCGGTGGAAGGCGGCCTGCTGACGGTGGTCTGCAAGCAGGCGGACGTGAAACCCGTACGCCAGATTGCTTCCGAAGTGAAAGCAATGGTCGAACGGGCGCGCCAGGGCAAAGTCCGCCAGGAGGACATCGAAGGTTCGACTTTTTCGATTTCCAACATGGGGATGTACGACGTTGAGAATTTTGCCGCCATCATCAACCCGCCCGAAGCGGCCATCCTGGCGGTCGGCTCGGCGCGCCAGGTCCCGGTGGTCGTGGGGGCGGATAGCATCCCCTTTGGGGACGACGTCCGCCCGGAACTGGGGATCGGCTGGCGGATGAAGGCGACCATTTCGGTGGATCACCGCCTCAGCGACGGGGTCGAGGCGGCTAGATTCATGCAGGCGCTGGCGGTGTACTTGGAAGAACCGGTGCGACTACTCGTGTAAGTCGAAAAGTTAGGGCCGGAGTGGATCTCCGGCCCATTTGGTTTTATTATTTTAGCGAGGTTCGAACACGAAGGGCGTTGCACCCATCTGGTACGCGTGACGGACCTGGGCGTTGTCGAATGCGGCGACGCTGAAGTAATAGGTGGCAGCCAGATCATCGAACTGAACATCGTATTCCGAGCCGGTCACCAGGGCGCGACCGAATTCCAGCGTCCATATGCCATTCTCATAATTCCAGCCGGCAGAAATATCGCCCCGGTCTCCCACGATTGTGGATATGATGATTCCGGGGATGTACTGGCCTGAAGTCAGGAGGGCAGGATCAATGGCAACTTTCTCGCTGTCAAGAATATAGCCTGGGGCACCGGTGGTTGGGTCAACAGCCGGCGAGGTGAAAGCTGGACCGGTTTTGTCCTCATTTTCATTGTTGGCATAGCCGCCGCTGTCTTTCGGGTCGCTGTGGCGTCCTGCTTCGACACTGTCGGAGGAGTAGCGTGTTGAATCAAGGTATTGATCATCCACCTGGGCCAGGTTGCGAATGGATTTCCAATGCCAGATGTCAGCTATCTCGCCTTCGTTAGCAGTATATTTATTACCGAAGGGTTTGAGGTCAGCGTTCTCGCCTGCATGGCAGGCCACGAAGCAGCCCTGGGTTTCGAAATTCGGTATGCTGTTATTGATGGGCCAAATGAAAGCCAGTTTATCTTCATAGGCGAGATTGTTATCACCGCCGTGGTCATTTGGATCCGTAATCTTGAGCCAGGTGCCATCCTCCTGCAATTGCCAGGGGGAGCGGAAGAAGGACTCTGTTGGGTCAGCGTAAGTGACGAGGAAGTAGACCGAATCGCCGGTGTAGACCGAACGAATGTGGACCTCGGTGCTGCCTGTATCATCGAAGTTGGCGCCACCATTCACTTCAATGACCAATTCCGGGGCGCCTGCCCAAACGGCATCATCTGCAGTGCCGTCCAGGGAAGGAGCAGCCTCGACGCTAATGGAGACGAGCGCGCCATCAGGTGCGGTCCATGCGGGAACAGGGGGTTCGGTGGCGGCAGGTGGTTCGGTAGCAGGAGGCTCGGTGACAACTGGGGTTGCGCCAGAACCGCAGGCAGCCAATAGAATGGCAGCCATTGCGAGGACATTGACAAGCAAGATCATTTTCTTCATATTTCACTCCTCTTATAAAGAAATATGGGTAATATAACCCATTGATAGTGGGTATTTTACCCCATTCGGATAATAGAAGTATAGTGCTTAACGTCACAATGTTGGTATGATAAATCCAATGATATAGAGACCTTGTTAGAATTTGATAATGTCCTCACCTGCTATCGAAAATCCATGATGCGCTTATAATTTGAATTTCAGAGGTAGAACGCAACATCGGAATGTGCATACTGTCGTAATATATTGCCTATGCCTGTCCACATCCTGAATGGTTTCTCCAAGTCCCTGCCCTGGCCTCCATACCGGAAAATCGGGGCAGTCTGTTTACTGGTCGAGACAAACCAGGGACTCCTGCTGGTGGATACCGGCCTGGGCCTCCACGATTACGAGAAGCCCACGCGCATGATGCGGGATTTCATGAATGTCTTGCGCGCAGAAAGAAACCCCGATATCGCCATTGTGCGTCAGGTCTCCCGGATGGGGTACAAGCCGGAAGATGTGCGCCATATCGTCCTGACACACTTGCACCTCGACCATGCTGGCGGTCTGCCGGATTTCCCGCAGGCGCAGGTGCATGTTTCCCAGCGTGAATACGAAGCCTTGCAGCACCCCCGAAAAATCCTTGAAATTCCCTACAACAAACCCGATTTCGCCCACGGCCCGCGTTGGGAACTCCATACTTTACATGGCGAGAAGTGGTATGAATTCGACGCCGTCAGCCTGCCCGGGATCGAGCCGCAGGTCTGGCTCGTGCCGCTGCCCGGCCACACTTCCGGCCATTGCGGGGTTGCGCTCCAGACCGAAACGGGCTGGCTGTTTCAATGCGGCGACGCGGCGCCGGTCAATTTGCAGTTCGATATCGCGCCGGTATTGCTCTACCGCCCGACCATCGGTCCGCACGTGCCGCGGCTGAAGGCGTTTGCTGAAACCCATCCCGAAGTGCGGCTGATCGCGGGTCACATGTGGCTGGACTGGTTCGATAAGGAAAAGGAGCAATGACAATACATAATTTCAACGTCTTTACCTGCAATGCACGTTCCCCGTCAAAATTAAAGACCGGCATGGTCTGCACGCTGGTCGAGACGAACGACGGGCTGGCGCTGATTGACACCGGCCCTGGACTGGAGGACTACGCCAACCCGCACTGGATGATGCGCCTGTTCCCGGTCATCTTCTACGCGCCTCTCGACCCGCAGGAGGCGGCCGTCAACCAGTTGCGGCGGCTGGGGTACAAACCCGAAGACGTGCGTCACATCATCCTGACCCACATGCACTTCGACCACTGCGGCGGCCTGCCCGACTTCCCCTGGGCGAAGGTGCACGTCCACCGGCGCGAGTACGAGGCTTTCACCGGCAAACTACACCTCTGGACCGAAATGGCTTACATCCGGAGGCACATTGCCCATGTCCGGGAATGGGCGCTCTACGATACAGGCAGCGAGAAGTGGTACGACTTCGACGCCATCCGCCTGCCGTTCGAGCCGGAGATGCGGCTGGTACCCCTGCACGGACATTCGACGGGGCATTGCGGGGTGGCGGTCAAAACAGAAACTGGCTGGTTCTTCAATGCCGCCGACGCCGGGGCAGTCTATAACAACACGACTCCCGCCTGGCTGATCCGGCTGGTCTTGGGTCCGCACGACGCGCGCCTGCGCCGGTTCATGCGGGAACATCCCGAAGTCAAGTTGTGCAATTCCCACATGTTCCCGGAGTGGTTCGAATAAAAACAGCCTCCCGCAGGGTAGACCCTGCGGGAGGCTTTCTTGTCAGTGGATCTCTCCCACCACTTCCCCCTCCACCTTATCCGCCCATGGATAGATTTCCGTCCCTTTGGCGGCCTCCCGGATGGCGGGATCGTCTGAATAATGCCCGCGCTTCTCGGGCGGGATCAATTCGGCGATGTGGCGCATGATCTCGTGGCCGATCTCGTCCAGTTGGGCGCGGCGCTCGCGCCCGGACCCTGTGGCTGTGAACGGTCCGAACGGCTTCCCGATATTGACGGTCACCTTCGCCCGTCTGCCGCGAAAGAGCGACGGGAACACCCCGGTGAACCCGTCCAGGCCGACAGGCAGGATGGGCGCCTCGGTGCGGGCTGCCAGGTACGCGGTCCCGGGGCGGGGCGGGCGCAGGACGGCGGCCCAGTTCCCGGCTTCGGGGAAGATCCCCAGGAACCCGCCACGCTTCAGGATGTCCTCCGCGGCCCGCAGCGCGTCGCGCGAACCGGTCCCCCGGTAAAGTTTATGGTAACCCCACAGGAAGGGGATGATGCGCGTCCAGAGGGGCGCGTGCGGCGTGAAAGCCCCGCCGACGAATTCCACCGGCCAAGGCGCCATGCGGACGAAAGCCACCGGGTCAATGAAACTGAAGTGATTGCCGACCACCAGCAGGGGACCTTTATCGGGCAGGTTCTCGGCGCCGAGGATCTCGAGGCGCGTCAACAGGGCGAAGGCCGGGACGGATAATTTTTTCAGGATGAAGCGGACGGGCCGCCGCCGGAAGGGGTGGATTTTATCTGCCATAATGTTCAATCGGAGGCGGGCGCGTATTCCTCGGCGGCCTTGCGGGCGCGCTTCTCATTGACTGAGAGCAGGATGACCAGGCCGATGGCCAGGAAGACGACGATCACGCCCAGGCCGGCGCGGTAGCCCAATTGGTCGGCAGACGCCGGGTCGAGGCCGCGCCCCTCGAAGAGCAGGGAGATGCGGTAGGCCAGGCTGCCAAAGATAACCGGTCCGATAAAGGACGAGGACTTCCCGGCAATTGCGAAGAAACTGAAGAACTCAGCGCTTTTTTGTTCGGGAGCGAACAACCCGGTCATCGTCCGGCTGAGCGACTGGACGCCTGTGAGCGCAAACCCGGCCAGCGCGCCGATGATGAAATAACCCGTCAGGGTCTGGTTCAAAACCATCCAGATGACCGAACCCATCATCAGGACCAACGAGACGATCAGGGTGCGTTTGAAACTCAACCGGTCGCTGAGCAGGCCAAAGACATACGCACCCGCCGCGCTGGTCACCTGGACGATGATCATGAAGATGATCAACTGCGTCTGGTTCATGTTGAAGAGCACCACGCCGATGATGGAGGCAAAATTGAGCGCCATCAGGACGCCGTCGTTATAGATCAGGAAGGAGATGATGAATTTGATGAACTCGCGGAAATGGCGGACAGCCCTGAAGGTGTTGCCCAGCCGCTTGAACGCCACCGAAAGATACGTCTCGCCGGCAGGCAGCGTACGCCCTGGCCGGGTCTCCTTCACCCGGACGAACAGGCCAATCGTGGACACGGCGAAGAACAGCGCCGTAAAGGCAAACGACCCGCGCACCACCAGCAAATTCAATTCGGGGTCGCTTTTCGTCAGGATGATGGCCGGCAGGATGAAAAACAGGCAGACGATGCCGCCGATGGAGCCGATGGCCCAGCCGTTTCCGGAAACCTTGCCCATTTCATCCGGCGAGGCGATGTCGGTCAGCAGGGCATTGTAGAAGACCTGTCCGCCGCGGTAACCG
>JBFMCM010000307.1:0-10780 GCA_040754355.1 Chloroflexota bacterium
TTCTTGCTGTCGAGGTTTTCGGGGCGGGAACCGCCTGGATCGCCGAGAGTCATGGTCAGCACGTCACCTTCGATGGCATACAGACCTTGGAACTTGCCCAGCAAGCCCAGGGTGTGCTGGGTCTGGTCAATATCAATCAAGCCATTTCCTGCATGGTAGGTTCCAGAGGAGGAAATGCCCATCTCCTCGAGGGCAGCTTCAAAAGTACCATCCGGGCGAAATTCGAACCACAAGCCCGGGAAGGGCTGTCCTTGCGGTTGCTGCCATTTTCCAAGAATGTCGCTCATGGGTTCTCCAAAAAAGGATAAGGCGAACTTGGTCGGGCCTACAAAGAAATCGTCGTTTTTGGGACGATGCCAAACCGGTGGGCTTCTTCGCTCAGCCAGTCACGGAAATTGGGATGCGCAATCTGGATGAGCGCCTTCATGCGGTCGCGCACGCACAATCCCTTCAACTCGGCGACACCATACTCAGTGACGACGGTATCCACGTCCTGGCTGGGTACGGTCACCTCGGCGCCCTCGGACAGGATCGGGACAATCGTGGATAAGACTCCATCCTTTGCGGTGGAACGCAGCGCAATGATGCCGCGCCCGCCGGGGGAGAGTTGCGCGCCCCGGTGCGTGTCGAGCTGGCCGCCGGTCCCGCTGAAATGTTTGTATCCGATGCTCTGGGAGCAAACCTGTCCTAGAATGTCTACCTGGAGGGCGGTATTCACGCTGACCATCTTGAAATTTTGGCCGATGATATGCGGATTGTTGGTCACTTTGCCTTGCTGGAACTCCACGCCCAGGTTGTCGTTGATGAAATCGTAGAGTTTCTGCGTTCCCAGGGCGAAGGCGCCAACCATCTTGCCTTTCCAGAGCGTCTTGCGCTTATTGGTGACCACCCCGGCGTTGTAAAGGTCCACCATGCCGTCGGTGAACATCTCGGTATGCACACCCAGGTCATGGCGGTTCATCAGGAACGGGGTAATGGCGTTCGGGATGCCGCCGATGCCAAGTTGCAGCGTGGAGCCGTCTTCGATGAGTTCGGAAATGTAGCCGCCAATCGCCTGTTCCGCCTCCGAGGGCGGGACGGAAGGGAGTTCGAACAGCGGCACATGGTTTTCGACAACGTAATCCACATCGTCAATGTGCAGTTGGGTATCACCCAGAGTCCACGGAAGATTCTCGTTGACCTCGATGACCACCAGGTCGGCCGCCTCGATGAGTTGCTTCTCGGTCACCAGCCCCATCGAGAGCGACATGTAACCGCGCTCGTCGGGCGGGGTGGCGGTTCCCCAGAACACATTAACCTTGTTTTTGGCAGCCAGAAGTTTATTGGTGGCGGCTTGGTGCAGGTTGTTGGGGATGTACGAAACCCGCCCCTCGGGATGGACCTTCCGGTCGGGAGCGCCGTAGAACCAGTTCTCGACGAAGAAGTGGCCGGTCATTTCCGGTTTTTGGATGAAATCGTAGACGCGCATGGGCAGGCAGACCCAGACGGTTACATCATCCAGCCGGTCTCGATGCCGGCCGAGTTCCGCAAGCAGGCCCGGCGGTTCCGAGGCCGCCATCGCCACGCCAATGGTCTGATGGGACTGAACCATGGATACGGCTTCGGGAATGCTGACCAGTTTCTTCTTATAGGTTTCTTTGGGATCCATACGCGTTCCTTCCCGGACCTCGAGCCTGCTACGGCATGACGAAGGCGGAGCCGGCCTGGTTGTACCCCACACCCGAACCGATGAAGGTCACCAGGTCGCCAGACTTGATCTTGCCCTGTTTACGGGCGTCGTCGAAGGCCATCGGGATACAAGCGGAGCCGGTGTAGCCCCACTTGTCCATGATCCAGTGGGCTTTCTCGACCGGCAGCCCCAGCACCTGTTGGACCAGCTGGATGCTGGGCAAACGCACCTGTGTGTAGAGCGCCATATCCACGTCTTTCAAGTCGAAATTGCCGTTCTTGGCCAGTTCGCGCATGCGCGCCGGCCAGCCCTCGTTGTTGACTTCCGCCGGGAAGGGCGTAATCAGGTGCACCTGTGTGCGTCCGGCTTGGACGCTCTCTGCGGAGGCGGGTTCGTACGTGCCGCCGGAATAGATGCCCCAGTGCTTGTGATAGGAACCATCCGCGAAGAAGGTGCTCGAGACGAAGCCCGGCTTCTTGCTGGCGGCCAGGATGGCTGCCCCAGCGCCGTCGCCGTAGAAGAAAGACATTACATCATTCTTCCAGTCCGACAGTTTGTGCATGTTGTAGGCGCCAATGACCAGAACGTACTTGATTTGTGGGTTGGATTGAATGAGACCCGCCGCGGTGTTCAACCCGGTAGGGAAGGAAGAGCAGGCGCAGCCGATATCGAACGTGCCGGCATTTTTCGCCCCGATTTTGTGCTGTACAACCACCGAGGTGGCGGGGGTGATGTAATCCGGGCTGTCCGTTCCGAGCAGGATCATGTCCAGGTCGGTCGGCTGGAGGCCGGCTTCCTGGAGGGCAGCGCGGGCAGCCTCAGTTGCCAGGTCGGAGGTGGCCCACTCATCGGGAGCGTACCAGCGGGTTTTGATGCCGGTCGAGGCTTCGAACTTGTCTACCACCTCGCCGAATTTCTCACGCATGGAGGCATTGGTCCGCTCGATGGGCGGGATATAAGCGCCTGTGGAAATGATGGTTGCGAAACGGGCCATACAAAGACTCCTTTATGTACCAATAACAATGCCGCCGTCCACGCTGATGGTTGCGCCGTGCACAAAAGAGGCATCGTCGCTCGCCAGCCACAAGTAGGCATTGGCAATATCGCGCGGGTCTCCCAGGCGGCCAAGGGGAGTGTGCGCCTTCATGTCCGCCAGGACGTTTTCGGGCATCTTCTGCACCATTTCGGTCAGGATGAAACCCGGAGCCACAGCGTTGACGCGGATGCCAAATTTGCCCAGCTCACGCGCCCAGACCTTGGTCATGCCGATGACGCCCGCCTTGGTGGCAACATAATTGGTCTGGCCGAAGTTGCCGTACAGTCCGACCACCGAGGAGGCGTTGACGATCACACCGCTACCCTGCTTGATCATGAACGGAGTCACGGCCTGCGTGCAATTAAAAACGCCTTTCAGGTTGACCAGCATGACCATGTCAAAGGCGTTTTCTTCCATCTGCTTGACCAGTTCGCCATCCTTCATTTTGACGAACAGGGCGTCGCGGGTAATACCGGCATTGTTGATGAGTATGTCAATACGTCCATACAAGGCAACGACCGCCTCGATCCAGGCCTGGACCTCTTTCCTGTCAGCCACATTCACTTTATCGAACCGCGCCGCAGGTCCCAGGTCCGGCAGGAGTGCCGCCCCTGCTTCCTCATTGACGTCACAAATGATCACTTTCGCGCCTTCTTCGGCGAAACGCAGCGCGGTCGCCTTTCCTATACCGGCGGCTCCGCCGGTGATCAAGGTGACTTTATCTTTTACTCGCATGGTGAATCTCCTTTATTGGGATGTATTTCGTAGGAAAATTCCCTGTAAACCATACTAAAAGCGGGGGAAATCAACAACCCTCCGCATTCGTAATCGTAGCAGAGGGTCGTTACGGGGCAGTTACAAATGAGTTACACAGAGAAGAAGTTTTTTTTCTCCAGAACTACACCGGGTTAGTATCCTTTGGTAATCAACTGGTGCAAACGCTGGGTGTCGGCGGAGGGTTCGAGGCCTAATTCCTCGTGAAGGGCCGCGACACAGCGTTGGTAGGCGAATTGCGCCTGAGGGAGGTTTCCTTGAGCGGCATGGGCCTGCATCATCAGTGCATAGCCAGGTTCCCAGCATTTGTCGCGCCGCAGGGCAGTCTGACAAACGGCCAGCGCCTCCTCCCAGCGTTGGGATTGGACATGCAGGCGTGCCAGCCGTTCGGCAGCAGCCAGGTATTTCTGGCGGAAATTTTCACGTTCTATGGAGGCCCAGTCATAGTAGCGGCATTCCGGCAGATAGTCATCTTCATAAAGGGAAAGAGCAGACTGCAGGCGATCAACCTCATCAGAGACTGACAGGGCGACGAATTCCTCGGCGTCTGTGATCAGTTGAGCCTGCGGATTTATCCCATAAGTGTTTCCCTGCCGGACGATAAAATAGGGCGGCGTGCTGGGCGGGCGTTTCGGTTCCAGGGCGCGGTTGAGGGCATTGTGCGCTACTTTGAAATCCCGGGTGGCGTTTTCGGCGGGCCGGTCAGGCCAGAGAAGGTCTGTAATCTGTTCGCGAGTCAGCCACTGGCCGCGCGTATTGACCAGTAACTGGAATAACTGGCGGGCTTTCTCGCGGCGCCATTCCTTCGGATTGATGAGAGCGTCGCCGCGCCAGGCGCTGAACGGACCGAGCGTGCGCACCCAGAGGGTGTAACCGGGGTGGTACGGGAGGCCGCGCTTCCCGGCTTGGGATAGGAGTTTCAAGACGAACTCACGCTCGATATTCTGGCGGTGGGCTTCGAGCAGGAGCGGGATGGCTGCCTGGTCGTCCTTTAACCCCTGGTGGGTGCGTCTTATCAACAGAGTCTCATAGCCGTTTTCGCAGACCACCGGCAGGAGCGCCGAGAGGTGGCGCAGGGCGGTTTCCGCTTCACCCTGCCACCAGGCGTTGAGCGCCAGCCATAACTGTGCGGTTGACCAGCCGAATGTATCCTGGACCCGGTCGAGGCCTTCGGCGGCCTCCTTCAGCCAGCGAGCCGCGGCTTTCGCGCGTCCGTCCATCGCCAGGGCTGCCCCCATGCTGACGCGTACCAGGTGACCGATCCACTCATCCCCGGCCGTGCGGGAGATTTCGACCGCGCGCTGGGCGTTGGCCTCAGCCGCTTCCAGGTCTCCGGCGTAACCGTATGCCCGGCACAATCCCCAGAGCGGTTCCAGGCTGACGCGCGGCACCTTGAAAGGGCGGACTTTCTCGATTACATCGAGGTAACAATGGATAGCAGCCTGGTGTTGTGGCTCACCCCAGGGCCGGTAACTGTCCAACTGGAGGGCGTGTCCCAGGCGCATGTAGCCCACCGCTTCGACGTATTCGGACTGCATCTTCTGGCCAATGGCAATGCCCTGGCGGGCATATTGTTCAGCCCCTTCTTGGTCGCCCTGCAAAACACAAAGCAAGGAGAGAAGCAATTGTTTTTCGCGGTGGAAATGCTGCTGGCGGACCTGGCCGAAGAGGGGTTCATCTGGCTCATAACTTTCCAGAAGGCGGCGCGCCTCGGCAAGTTTCCCGGTGCGGAGCAGGATACGGGCGTCGAGGTAGATGTCGGTGGCTTTTGTCTCGGTGCGCAGGCGCAGCGATTCATGGTGGAGTTCACGCGCCTGGTCGGGGAAGCCAAAGTTGAGTTTATTCTCGGCCAGTTGCTCAAGCAGATCGGCAGTCTCCTGGCGATGAGCAACCGGGTCGAGCAGGTCGAGGGCGTCTGAAAGGAGGGCGGCAGCGGCAAGCGGACGGACGGTATCCAGGTAGACTTGCGCCTTCCCGCGCAGGGCACGACTATGGCCAAGAGAGTCATTGCCTTCCTGGTAAAGCTGCATAGCCAAGTCGTAATGGGACAAAGCCTGCTCGAAATCTGCCCTCAACCGACAGACATCCCCATAAAGCAAGTCCAGGAGAGGCCGGCCGGCGCGAAATTCGTCCGGCAGGCGGCGCAGCCAATCGCCCAGGCTGTCGAGGCGGCCAGAGTTGAGCAAGCCGGGGCCGATTTTTTCGATCAGGTCGGCTGCCTGAGAAAATTTGTGCGCCTCAAGCAGGTGGTGGAGTGCCTCTTCAGGATGACTGGACTGCTCAAAAAAGAGAGCGGCACGGCGATGCAGGTCAAGTTTTTCCTGAGGTTGTTTCCCAACCTGATTGAGCAGAAAATCATGGAACAGGCGTTGGTAGCGGTAGGTCCCCTCGCCGACCAGATCTACAAATAAGCCAATCTCATAGAGATGATGCAGGGTACTATGGCTGTCATGCGAGTCGAGCAATGCGTCGCAAGCCGGACCTTCCAACTGGCGCAGGACGGAGGTGGTCAGCAGGAAGTGCTGGAGGTAGGTCGGCTGGCGGGTGAGGACCTCGGGCGCCAGGTAGTCGAACAGGCGGTCTAGGGTTGCGGGTAGCTTTTGCAGGGCGGTTTCCAGGTCTGGTACGAGGCCGGACTGGAGGCCCTGCCAAATCATCTGCAATGCAATGGCCCATCCCTCCGTCTCGTCCGCCAGCGCCTGGGCCTGTGCCCGGGTAATGGGATGGTTGTATTGCTCGTGAAAGAGGGCTTCGATTTCTTCCACGGTAAAAGCCAGATCGTTTACACCAATCACCGAAAGCAATCCCTTTACCTGCCAGCGGTTCAGGTCCGGGAATTCCGGCATGTGGCGGGTAGAAAGGACAATGTGCAGGCGCGGCGGACAATAATCCACCAGTTTTTTGAGCAGGCCGGTGATTTCATCCACATCCGAGACAAGATGGAAATCGTCCAGAACAAGGAGGGCATCGGCTTGGATATCTTTCGTAAGCGTATTGAGCAAGGGAGTAAGGGCGGCAGGTGTCACCAGCCCGTCGTTGGTTTCCAAAGAACGAAGTGCTGCCTGGCCATATTCGCCAAATGCGGATAAGAGGTGGATCAGAAAAAGAAGGGGATCGCGGTCCGGTTCGGTAATGGTGTACCAGAATATGGGACGATTTTCACCTGAAAGGGACGCCAGGGCAGTACTTTTCCCGTACCCGGTACCGGCCTGGACAATTGTCAAGGGACCATCCAGGGCTACGTTTAGACGCGCCTCAAGGCGCGGACGGCGCAGGAGGCTTTTGCGCGGCCGCGGAGGACGTAGTTGGCTTTGAATGATCAAATCCTGGAGGCTCACAGTGCGGTCATTTTACTTCCTCTTTTGTAAATTGGCGAATGAAGATGGAACAGTGACACCATGGAATTCCAATCTTCAGCAATAATCATTGCATACCACCGAACAGCCAGTATTATCATTTAGCATATTCCCCTCGAAAACATAATTTAGGCCTCAATCGGCTTTGATGATCCTATTTTTCAGCCTTGTCGTGGAAAAAGGGGCTTTTCCAGTCTTCCGTTGGAAATAACCTTAATGGCTGAAGCCTTGACAAATTCCTTGTTTGTTGTAAAATAAAAACGAACGTTCGTTCATTTCTGGTATTTTCTTATGGATGATAGTCCTCTCTCAAAAGGCGAGCGCACCCGCCAGGCGGTGATGCAGGCCGCCTACGAACTCTTCCTGGAACAAGGCTATACGGCCACCTCCATGCGCCAGATCGCCGAGCGCGCCGGGCTGGCCCTGGGCGGCATCTACAACCATTTCGCTAGTAAAGAAGCCATCTTTTCCGAACTCATCCACGAACGGCATCCTTACCACCAGGTCGTGCCGGTCATGCTCAATACACCAGCCGATGATCCTGAAACATTCGTCCGTAAAGCAGCCCGGACGATGGTGGATGAATTGGGCAAGCGCCCGGATTTTCTCAAGTTGATGATGATCGAATTAGTGGAATTCAACGGACGCAACATGCCGCAGGTTTTCGAACGTGTCATCCCGGAAATCCTGCCAGTGATCCAGAAGTTCAGCCAGCAGAGCGGATTGTTGCGTGAAATGCCGCCATTTATCTTTTTCCGCGCCTTTATTGGGCTGTTTTTCTCCTACTACATCACAGAGATGCTGATTGCCGGAACCCCTGTGGCCTCAACCCAGCAGGATGCCCTCGATCACTTCGTCGAAATCTTTCTCCACGGCGTACTCGCCGATAAGGAGTCTGCATGAACAATCGCCTCGCCTCCATCATCCGCAAGGAATTCATTCAGATCACCCGCGACAAGCGCACATTGGTCATCATCCTCATCATTCCCATCCTGCAACTGTTCCTGCTGGGATACTCCGCCACCACCGATATACGCAATGTCCCCCTGGCTGTCCTGGACCAGTGCCGCTGCACCGAGTCGCGTTCGCTTCTGGACGCCTATCGCGCCGCTGACTACTTCCGCCTGGCTTATTCAGTAGACTCAGAAGACGAAATCCGCCTCCTCATCGAGCAGGGTGAGGCCCGCGCCGGTATCATCATCCCGTCCGATTACAACACCGCCCTGGCGCAGGGTGAGGCTCAGGTGGCCTTCATCCTGGATGGCTCGGACGCAACCGCCGGGTCCACTGCGCTGGCGGCCGCCACCCTCATTGGGCAGCAGCATGCCACCACGCTGATGCTGGAAAAACTCGAACGCTCCGGCCTAGACGTGGAAAACTTCCAGCCACCGCTCGAGGTGCGCACGCGCGTCTGGTATAACCCGGACCTGGTCAGTTCGCATTTCATGATCCCCGGCGTAATCGGCATGATTCTGTTCGCCATCACCGCCATCCTGACTGCCACAGCCATCGTACGCGAACGCGAACGCGGCACCATCGAGCAGTTGATCGTCACCCCCATCCGCCCGTGGGAACTTGTGGTCGGAAAGGTCGTTCCCTATGTCGTCCTGGCATTCATAGACACGCTCGAAGTGTTGGCCATCGGTCATTGGTGGTTCGGCGTCCCGGTGCGCGGTGCCCTTTGGCTCATCCTGTTCTGCTCCGGGCTCCTGCTCCTCTCCGGCCTGGGCATTGGTCTGTTTGCCTCCACCATTGCCAACACCCAGCAGGAAGCCATGCTGACCGTCTGGATGACGCTCCTGCCGAGCATCTTCCTCTCCGGCTTTTTCTTCCCGCTCGAAGCCATGCCCAAGATTTTGCAGTGGATTTCCTACATCGTTCCCCTGCGTTATTACCTCGTCATCATCCGGGCCCTGCTCATCAAAGGCGTCGGCACGGCAGCCATCTGGGAGGAGATGCTGGCGCTGACCCTCTTCGGCCTGTTCATCATGGGCGCGGCCTCTCTGCGCTTTAGAAAGAGATTGGACTAATTTCCCCTCACCCCATCCCCTCTCCTGGTGGGAGAGGGGTAAGGGGCGAGGGCAAGGAGAATTCCATGACCCATAAACGTCCCCCCATTCCTGTGCTCGTCCTGTTAGCCCTGGTTGTCATCGTCGGCGGTTACTTCCTCATCGCCCGGCTGACCGCCCGCAACAATGACACCCTGACCGCTTCCGGTACCATCGAAGCCATCGAAATCACCATCTCACCGGAAATCGGCGGCAAAGTGGTCGAAGTCTATGTGGATGAAGGCGACGAGGTCCAGACCGGGGACCCGCTCTTCCGCCTGGATGACACCCTGCTCCAGGCCCAGCGTGATGTCGCTGCGGCCACCCTGGACCTGGCCACTGCCGCCGCTTCGACGGCCGATGCTGCCCTGGGAACCGCCCAGGCTAACTATGACCTGGCTGTGGCTGCAGCCCGGGCTGAATCCGCCTCCACCCGCACCAGCGACTGGACCTCCGAATTCGGCAGCACCACCACGCAATCGGAGGAACTCATTGCTGCCACGAACGAAGTGGACGACGCCCTGGCTGACCGTGACGCTGCCCAGGAAACTCTGAGCAGGCTGCTCTCCGACCCGGCCTCCTCCGATTTTGCCGCCGCCGAGACGCGCCTGCTGGATGCCCGCGCCGCTTTCAACGTTGCTCAAGCCGTACTGCTGCGCGCCAACCTGTCTACCAACGCTGACCTGCGGGATGCCGCTCAGACCGCCTACGATGACGCCAGCACCGAACTGGACGACGCCCAATCCGCCTACGACGAACTGAAAGACAGCGACGCCGCCCAGGCCATTCTCACCGCCCGCGCCGAACTGGCCGTGGCCCAGGAACGCTGCGAGGCGGCCCGCGACCGTCTGCTCCTCCTCCAGACTGGTGACTACTCGCTACGCGTCGCAGCCTCCGCGGCTGCCCTCCGCCAGGCAGAAGCGGCCGCCGCTCAGGCTCATCTCGCCATCGCCCAGGCGCAGGCCAGCCTGGACCTGGTTGATGTTCAGATTGCCAAACTGACCGTCCTTGCCCCCATTGATGGAGACACCCTGAGCCGCTCCATCCAGCCCGGCGAAGTGGTGGCTGTGGGCGCCAAAGCCCTCAGCCTGGGCCGCCTCGACGACCTGACAATCACGGTATACGTGCCCGAAGACCGTTACGGCGAACTCTCGCTCGGCCAATCCGCCAGCGTGACCGTGGACTCGTTCCCCGATTTGACCTTCACCGCAACGATTACCCACATTTCAGACGAAGCCGAGTTCACCCCGCGCAACGTCCAGACCGTGGAGGGCCGCTCCAGCACCGTCTACGCCATCCGGCTGAAGGTCGAGGATACGGAAGGAAGGCTGAAGCCAGGAATGCCCGCGGATGTGACGTTTGACGTTGAACGTCACTAGAGGAGTAGAAACAGCCGAGTACAACACCGAGGTCTAAAATGAGACGTTCGACCTTTGACGTTCGACGCTTCGATTGGCGCCAATTTCGAAAAGTTCAAAAAATACATCGTTTTCTATACGCTATCGGTCTCGGGCCAATCGTCGGGAAGATCATTCTCCTGCTCACCACCACCGGGCGCAAGAGCGGGCAGAAGCGCGTCACGCCCCTGCAATACGAGGAGATTGACGGCAAGTTCTACCTCGGTTCGGCGCGCGGCACGAAGTCGGACTGGTACCGGAATATCGAAGCGGATAACCGGGTCGAGGTCCGCGTGAAGAACCAGCGGTTCCGCGGCCTGGCCGAGGCCGTGACCGACCTGGTCCGCATTGCCGATTTCCTGGAAGTCCGCCTCCAGCGTCACCCGCGCATGATCGGGTTTATGATGAAGAAAATTCACCATTTACCGCCTCGTCCCAGCCGCCAGCAAATGGAGGAGCTGGCAGCAAAGGAAGCCATGGTGATCATCACTCCCGCTCCA
>JBFMCM010000308.1:0-2305 GCA_040754355.1 Chloroflexota bacterium
GGCGGCAAACGACTCTTGGGCTACGTCCCACCTCTGACCCCGGACCTGCTCGGCGACCCGGGCTTCCGTCAAACCTACGGGACGCGTTACTCCTATTACACCGGGGCGATGGCGAACGGTATCGCCTCCGCGGACCTGGTCATTGCCATGGGGCGGGAGGGATTTCTCAGTTCTTTCGGTGCAGGCGGTATGGCCACGGCGCGGGTCGAGACGGCTATCCAGCAGGTTCAAGCGGCGCTGCCAAACGGTCCGTACGCGTTCAACTTGCTCAACAGCCCCAATGAACCGATGATGGAAGCGCGGGCGGTTGACCTGTACCTGAAATACAAAGTCCCTGTTGTAGAAGCCTCGGCTTACATTGCACTGACCGAGCCATTGGTACGATACCGGGTCTCAGGGCTTTCGCGGGCGGCAAACGGCGAAACGGTCATTGGCCAGCGTGTCATCGCTAAACTTTCCCGCCTGGAAATGGCGCAGAAATTCCTGGAACCAGCCCCGGTGGATTTGGTTGCCCAACTGTTGGAACAGAAGAAGATCACCCCTGAGCAGGCTGAACTCGCCCGGCAGGTCCCGATGGCCGATGACATCACCGTAGAAGCCGATTCGGGCGGGCATACGGATAACCGTCCGCTGGTGGGTATGCTCCCGGCCTTCCTGGTCTTACGGGACGAAATGCAGGAAAAATACCGCTACGCGCAGCCGGTACGCATCGGCGCAGCCGGAGGCATTGGTACGCCAAGCGCAGCCCTGGCCGCCTTCGCGCTAGGGGCAGCCTATGTCGTCACCGGCTCGATCAACCAGAGTTGCGTCGAGGCCGGGACCTCGGAACATACCCGCAGCCTGCTGGCGCAAATGGAGATGCCAGACGTAGCAATGGCTCCCGCTAGCGACATGTTCGAGATGGGCGTCAAAGTCCAGGTGCTCAAGCGCGGCACCATGTTCCCCATGCGGGCGCAAAAATTGTACGAACTCTACACGCGCTACAATTCCTGGGAGGAAATCCCTCAGGCCGAGCGCGATAAATTGGAGAAAACTGTTTTCAAGCGCGAGTTTGGGGCCATCTGGGAGGATACGGTCAAGTTCTTCATGGAACGCGACCCGCGTCAGGTGGAACGCGGCAATTCCAATCCAAAGGATAAGATGGCGCTGGTCTTCCGCTGGTATTTGGGTCTATCCTCGCGCTGGTCGAACAGCGGCGAGAAAGGCCGCGAGATGGACTATCAGGTCTGGTGCGGACCGGCCATGGGCGCGTTCAACAACTGGGTAAAAGGAACGTATCTGGAGTCCCC
Organism: Chloroflexota bacterium; assembly: GCA_040754355.1. GTDB lineage: Bacteria > Chloroflexota > Anaerolineae > Anaerolineales > Villigracilaceae > UBA877. Next base: position 1,290 of record JBFMCM010000308.1, read on the forward strand.
CCAGAATCGGCATGTGGTGGATATCGCCAGGCATATCCTGCGCGGCTGCGCCTACCTGACCCGGGTGCGGATGCTGGAAAACCAGGGTGTGACATTTCCCCCAGAGGTTCGTCGGTATGTCCCGGAGAAAGCCTCTCAATAGGCCTGTCTCCTTCCACAACGAGGCGTGGCGCAAGTCTGAGACTTGCGCCACAACCTCTTCGCAGTTGTAATCGTTTTTCAGTCGTCGGACTCTAGAGGGTCAGGCGTGCTGCTCGACGAGCGAGACGGATGACGGTCCGGCGTGCTCCGTGAATCCGGCAATGGTCATCACGAAATCGCCCCGCCGCTGCCACCAGGCAGACCAGGGGCGATTTCTTATCCCCGGTTCGCCGATGGCGGCTGCCTGCCAAACTCCTGGAATCTCGTCCCAAATAGCCAGCACCTCCACCTGGCGGGTATCCCGATGCAAGCCGACACCGAGAGCCTTGAGCATGGCTTCTTTTAGGCTCCAGATGAGAGTGACAACGGCCTGTTGTTCTCCAAGAGGAAAGGAATCCACCAACTGTTTTTCGGCTGTGGTGAAATAATCTTCGACAAAGCCTTTCGAGCGCGGCTCGATTTTTTCCAAATCAACACCTATCTTGAGACCCGGCACCCGAGTCAGCGCGCAGAAGGCCAGCAGACCGGAATGGCTGATGGACAGGCAGAACGGCGAGATTCGCCCATCCGGAAAACAGACTTGTGGCGCGCCTTCAGGGGTATTCACGATTTCAATCTCGGTCGGAGAGAAAGCCTGATGACCGGGCAGGCTGCAGATCAGCGTCTTGGCCGTCCAGCGTCCCAGCAACCACTCATCCCGCCTTTTCGGAAAACGCATTCTAGATAGTTTCTGCTGCTCGCCAGGGGATAGGAAAGCCCCCGCCTCGCTGAGCGAGGCGGGAGTTCTTTCGATTAGGAGCCAGTAGATGGGATAAGTCTTCTCCGGCATTTCCTAATTGACCAATTCCTGGAGCGGGGTCAACAGTTCCTTCTCT
>JBFMCM010000309.1:0-9268 GCA_040754355.1 Chloroflexota bacterium
GGCCTGGCGCTCATCCCGGCCATTTCCGAGGAGTTCACCAAATTATTCCTCCGCCTGCGCGACCGCCGAAAGGCGAAGTAAATCAAATCCCCGGCTCATCGCCGGGGATTTGATTCAACCTGTCTTCACCCCCACCACCTGGTCAATGATGCTCAACAGCACCCGCAGGTTAGGGATGGATGACGCCGCCGCGCTGGCTCCGCTGAACCAGCCGCCGTCCCGCTTCGAGACCTTCAAGAAGCCTTGCTGGATCGAAACCTGCTGGACCTCAGGCCAGGGATACGTTTTCTTGCCGATCACAATCCCAGACTTGCTGATTGCCACCGGGCCAAAGACGACGGCCTGCCCGCTGTTGTACTGCGCTGCGGCCTTGTCATAGAGGAGCGGGAAGATGGACTGCTCGATCAGCGACGCAAGTTCCTCGACATCCTGATACGCATCCGTCAGCACCAGTCGCTCGTTCTGCTTGTTGAAAAGAGTATAAATATGGGTCGTCCCGGTGTAAATGCCGTTCGTATAATGGCGGGTGATCGCGGCGGTGAGTGACACCAGTTCCTCCCATATCCAGGGGTGCAGTCCGGTGCGATCGCGCCAGACAAAGCCCTTCTCGTAAACAGCCACGCCCCTGTTCCAGTTTTTGTACGCCGCCCAGCCTGCCAACCCGCCCAAAACGAATAACCCAATGGAAATCAGAGTAGGGACGATCAGCCGGTCGTCAATCATGGCCGGGCCGTGCTGCTCGTAGGCCGCGTAAGTATCGTACAGGCCATAGAAAAAGAGCAGGCCGGAGGCGATCAAAAAAAGGAAGAACAGCACCAGGTTCCCCACGCGGTTCCGGCCTCTGACCGGAAACCACGCTTTGGGCAAACCCAGCCCCGGGACGGAGGCGAAGGCTTCGGGAAGTTGCAGGGAATCATTCATGGCATCTCTCCTCCAGAAGAAAAAGACCGGGCAAGCCCGGCCTCGTCACAGTTATATCGGCGGCAAATTTCGCTTGAGCACCGGGTACATGCCCAGTGCCTTGACCGCGCCCTGCACCACGCAGGTGGTCGGTTCGTCCACCACGTAGGCCGGGATGCCGAGCGCCTTGGTCAGCAATTTGTCAATGCCGCGCAGCAGCGCCCCGCCGCCGGTCAAGGCCACGCCGCGGTCAATGATATCGGAGACCAGTTCAGGCGGGGTCTTCTCGAGCACGCGGCGGCAATTCTCGATAACCTGTTTGAGCGGCTCCTGGAGCGCCTCCACCACCTCGCCGGTGGTCAACGTGACCGGACGCGGCAGGCCGCTGACCTGGTCCTGCCCCTGCACCTCCAGGCTTTCTTCCTTGTCCTGTGAGACCGCCGCCCCGATGCGGACCTTCAACTGCTCCGCCGTGGCCGGGCCGAAGACAACGCCGTATTTTCTTCGCACGTAGGCGGCCACCGCCTCGTCCAGTTGCAAGCCGCCGGCGCGCAGGGTTTCCGCGGCCACGATGCCGTACATCGAAATGACGGCTGCCTGCGTCGTCCCGCCGCCCAGGCAGACGACCATGTTCCCGGAAGGCGCGCCGATCGGCAGGTCCACGCCGATGGCGGCCGCCAGGGGCTGCTGGATGAGATAGGCGTCGCGCGAACCGGCTTGCAGCACGGCCTCGTGGACAGCGCGCGCTTCCACGCTGGTAACGCCATACGGGACGGTGATCATCACCCGCGGCCGGAAGATGCGCATCGGACCGCTGACCCGTTTCAGCAGGTAAGCCAGCAGCGCCTCGGTAATCTCGTAATCGGCCACCACCCCCTTCTGGAGCGGATGAGTCACTTCGATGGTCTCTTCTGAAACGCGCCCCTGCATCCCACGGGCTTCCTTGCCCAGCGCGACGATCTTCTGCTCCTCGATGACGATGGCCACGATGGTCGGCTCATCTACCAAAACGTTGCTGTTATCGGCAATGCGCGTCTGGGTGGTGCCGAGGTCAATCCCCAATTCCTTGGAAAGGGATGTCAGGCCGGGCATGACTACCTCAATTCGTCCGTCAAGCGGGAAGGTCGGGAGCCTTTGCGGAAGCGTCTGGCAGCCTCCAGGCGCAGGTTGGAGCGTTTCAGAGCCGCTTCCATGGCTAAGTAGGCGTCCGTATCCGCGGGCACACCCTTGGCCAGGATCTCCTCGGCGCGTTTCCGGGCGGCTTCGGCGCGCGAAACATCAATCTCTTCCACATTCTCGGCCGCGTCGGCCAGGATGGTGACGATCTCCGGCTGGATTTCGGCCACCCCGCCAGCCACGGTAAAGTGTTCTTCATGGCCGCCCGAACGGACGGTGATGATTCCGAACTTGAGGGTGGTCAGGACGGGCGCATGGTGCGGCAGGATGCCCATCTCACCGTCGGTGCCCGGAAGCACCACGATGTCGGCATCACCTTCGTAGACCATGCGGTCCTGGGAGACGATTTCGCAGCGGATCGGCATATCAGTTCTCCGGTGTCATGTGCCTCGGTGTCACGTGACACAGAAACACTGGGACACCTGACACGCGTTTATGCACCTTTGGCCAGTTTCTCGGCCTTCTCGCGCGCCTGCTCGATAGTCCCGACCAGATGGAAGGCCTGTTCGGGCAGGTCGTCGCATTTGCCGTCCAGGATCTCGCGGAAGCCGCGTACGGTTTCCTTGACCGGGACGTACACACCCGGGACGCCAGTGAACTGCTCGGCCACGAACATCGGCTGGGAGAAGAAGCGCTCGATCTTGCGGGCGCGGGAAACCACTAATTTATCGTCTTCGCTCAACTCGTCAATGCCGAGGATGGCGATGATGTCCTGCAAGTCCTTATAACGCTGGAGGACGCGCTGGCACTCGCGGGCGGTGGCATAATGGTCCGCGCCGACGATGTTCGGGTCGAGGATGCGGCTGGTGGAAGCCAGCGGGTCCACGGCCGGGTAGATGCCTTTTTCGGCGATGGAGCGCTCGAGGGCAATCGTCGCGTCGAGGTGGGTGAAGGTGGCCACAGGCGCCGGGTCCGAATAATCGTCCGCCGGGACGTAAACGGCCTGCATCGAGGTGATCGAGCCGTGCCGGGTGGAGGTGATGCGCTCCTGGAGTTCGCCCATCTCGGTCGCCAGGGTGGGCTGGTAGCCCACCGCGGAAGGCATGCGCCCCAGCAGCGCCGAGACTTCCGAACCGGACATGGTGAAGCGGAAGATGTTGTCAATGAACAGCAGGACGTCCTTGCCTTCGTCGCGGAAGTATTCGGCCATGGCCAGGGCGGTCAGCGCCACGCGCAGGCGCACGCCGGAAGGCTCGTTCATCTGGCCGAAGACCATCACGGTATCTTTCATGACGCCCGATTCGAGCATCTCGCGGTACAACTGCGTGCCTTCACGCGTGCGCTCACCCACGCCAGCGAAAACCGAGTTGCCCTGGTGGACGGTGGCCACCGAGCGGATGAGTTCCTGGATGATGATGGTCTTGCCCACGCCTGCGCCGCCGAAGATGCCGGTCTTTCCGCCCTTGGTGAAGGGGGCGATCAGGTCAATGACCTTGATACCGGTCTCGAAGAGTTCGGTACGGGTGGACTGCTCGGAGAAAGGCGGAGCCGGGCGGTGGATGGGGTAATGCAGTTCGGCCGGGGCGGGACCCTTCTGGTCCACCGGGCGGCCGAGGACGTTGAAGATGCGCCCCAGGGTGACCGGCCCGACCGGCACCATGATCGGCGCGCCGGTGGCCACCGCGTCCACGCCGCGCGGCAGGCCATCGGTCGAATCCATCGAGACGCAGCGCACCCAGTTATTCCCAAGGTGCTTTTCCACTTCCAGCACGAGCGGCTGAGCGTTTTCCCGTTCGATTTCCAGCGCCTCGAAGACTTCGGGGAGTCCGCCTGCAGGGAACTCCACGTCCACCACACTGCCTTGAATTTGTATGACACGGCCAGTCTCTTTCGCCATTTCTTCCTCCGGTAAATTATTGCCTCGCCATCGCCCGGGCCAGCGCTTCCGCGCCTCCGGCGATGTCCAACAGATCGTTGGTAATGGTCTGCTGGCGGGCCTTGTTATAGACCAGTTGCAGGTGATCCACCAGTTCGAGGGCATTATCGGTTGCATTGCGCATCGCCACCATACGGGCGGCGTGTTCCGAGGCCTGCGCCTCCAGGATGGCCTGGTAGATTTGCAGGGCAGTAAAACGCGGGATGATCTGATCCAAAATCTCGCGTTCATCCGGCTCGTAAATGTAGGCCGCACCCAAGCGCTGGTGTTCGAAGGCTGCCACGCGTTCGTGGCTCTCCACCTCGAGCGGCAGAAGTTTCCTGACCACCGGCTCCTGTTTCACCATGTTGATGAAATCCGTATAAACCAGCCAGACCTCGTCCGCTGCACCCTTCAGGAAATCCTCCACCACTACGCGGCCAATGGCGGAAACGTCCGCAAAGGAGGGCGCGGCTGGCAGGTTGCTGAACTCGGCCAGCACCTGTTTCCGTCGGCGGATGAGCATGTCACGGCCCTTGCGCCCGACGGCGATGAAACCGACCGGCGAGGGGTGTCTGTCGAACTTCTGGGCGACATAACGGATGACATTGGCGTTGTACGCGCCGGCCAGGCCGCGGTCGCCGCTGATGACCACCACGAGCGTCTTGCGGACCTCGGGCCTGCGGGTGAGCAGCGGGTGCAGGGTGCCCCGCCCGGGCTGCCCGGCGACGTGCGTCAACACCTGCCAGGCCTTGGTGGCGTAGGCGCGCGTCGCCTGGACCGCCGCGACCGCCTTGCGGACTTTGCTGGCCGAGACGGCCTCCAGGGCGCGGGTCACCTGCGAGATGTTCTTTACGCTGCGGATGCGCATCCGCATTTCACGGGCTGAAGACATGGTTTAGTCAGGTAGTTTGATAGTTCGATAGTTTTATAATTGTTACTGCCACGCCGTCTGGAAGGCGCCCAGCGCCTCGCGCAGCCGCTTTTCGGTCTCGGGAGTGATCTGCTTCTTCTCGGCAATATCCTTTCCGACGTCCGGGTAGGAGGCTGACATGTAGCGGACCAGGTCGGCTTCCCACTTTTTCATGCGTTCCAGCGGGACGGTATCGGCGAAGCCGTTCGTGCCGGCATACAGCACGATGACCTGGTGTTCGAGCGACATGGGTTCGTACTGCGGCTGTTTCAGGATCTCCTGCATGCGCTGGCCGCGCGTCAACTGCGCCTGGGTGGACTTGTCGAGGTCGGAGGCCATCAGGGCAAAGGCCGCCAGTTCGCGGTAAGCGGCCATGTCGAGGCGCAGTTTCCCGGCCACCTGTTTCATGGCCTTGGTCTGCGCCGCGCCGCCCACGCGCGAGACGGAGATGCCCACGTCCACCGCCGGGCGGATGCCGGCGTTGAACAGGTTGTTGACCAGGTAGATCTGGCCGTCTGTAATGGAAATGACATTCGTGGGGATGTAAGCCGAAACGTCGCCGAGCAGGGTCTCGATGATGGGCAGGGCGGTCAGCGAGCCGCCCGAACCCTTGACCTTGACGACTTTATGGTCGCCAGGATTCTTCAGGGCTTTGAGCGCCTCCTCGGCGTCGTGACCGGCACGCGGTCCGCCATAGACCCGCTTGTCCACCGCCTCCTTCGCCTCGGCCTGTGTCCCGGCGAAGTCTTTCTTGACGATGACATACTTGTTCGCCAGGCGAGCGGCCCGTTCGAGCAGGCGGGAGTGCAGGTAGAAGATGTCGCCAGGGTAGGCCTCGCGTCCCGGCGGACGGCGCAGCAGGAGCGAGACCTGGCGGTAGGCCCAGGCGTGCTTGGAGAGGTCGTCGTAGATGACCAGGGCGTCGCGCCCGGTTTCCATGAACTCTTCGCCGATGGCGCAGCCGGCATACGGGGCAATGTATTGCAGGGCAGCCGATTCATCGGCAGCAGCGATGACTACGATGGTGTGTTCCATCGCGCCGAAGCGTTCGAGCAGGGCCACCGTGCGGGCAATGGCGGCTTTCTTCTGCCCGATGGCAACATAAATGCAGATGAGGTCCTTGCCCTTCTGGTTGATGATCGTGTCAATGGCGATGGCTGTTTTACCGGTCTGTCGGTCGCCGATGATAAGTTCGCGCTGGCCGCGCCCGATGGGTATCATGGCGTCAATCGGCTTGAGACCGGTCTGGACCGGCGTATCCACGTCCTGGCGTTCCACCACGCCCGCCGCGATGCGCTCGATGGGACGGTAACCCGTGAACGCAATCGGGCCTTTACCGTCCACCGGCTCACCCAGGGCATTGACCACGCGCCCGATCACCCCGTCCCCCACCGGCACCGAGGCAATGCGCCCCGTGGCGCGCACGGTCATGCCTTCCACGATCTCGGCATAATCGCCCATGATGATGACGCCGACGGTTTCCTTCTCCAGGTTGAAGGCAATGCCCATCACCCCGTTCTGGAATTGGACAAGTTCCTGAGCCTTGACGTTCGCCAGCCCGGTGATGCGGGCAATCCCGTCACCGGCTTCCAAGACAGTGCCTACGTCACTAAAGCCGATTTCCGGCTGGTAGCCTTCGATTTGCTTCTGAAGATCACTGGTAATTTGTTTGATGAGGTCTGCCATTTGGCCTCCGCGTGGAATTTCCTGCCGTCTTCCGGTCACGTTCGCGTTGTGTGGGTACTTACGCACAATCGCCCGGATGTACATCGTCCGGGCTTTCCGCCGCCTCGCCAGGTATCGTTCTTCTGACCGGAAGCGAGGCGAATGATACCTGAAAGTATGGGGATTGTCTAGTTTGAGTGTAATTTTGAACAAAGGAATCTGTTTGACATCCCGCCGTGGTGTTGTTGGTCGGTTAGGACAGTCTTTCACCACTGAGACATGGAGTTCAGCGAGCATTTGGAAACTATCATCGCGCCCATCCCCCTGCCCCCCTTCTCCCCGCCCCTTCGGGGGCAGGGCTGGGGGTGGGGGGAATTACCGAACGTTCTCCAGGTAATCAAAAAAAATTCATTGCAATTCTACTCTTGTCATCTGCGTAGATTGTTTTATACTACTTTCGCAACAATAATTTTAATTTGAGGATTGAAATGAACGCAACCATGCAAGACAAGGAAAACGAAAAACCTCCCAGTTCAGCCCCGCGCCCGGCGCGTCCGTGGCGGGTGGCCGTGCTTGCCAACATCAAGGAGCACGATAAACCCCTCCCGCCGGATGTCCCTCCTGATGCCGGCGCGGACTTCGATTACATCGAAACCATTGACCACATTCGGGCCGCCATCGAGACCGATAAGCACAAGACCCTCTTCATCCAGGCAGACGCCAACCTGCCCTATGCCCTGAAAGAGGCCAAGCCCGACATCTGCTTCAACATCGCCGAAGGATTGGGGGGCGACGCCCGCGAGGCTCAGGTCCCGGCCTTGCTCGAAATGCTCAAAATCCCCTACACAGGTTCGCGCGTCCTCACCAACGCCATCTCGCTCGACAAGACGCTCACCAAACGCATCTGGCGCGACCGCCGCCTGCCGGTGGCTCCCTTCCAGGAATTCAACTTTGGCGACGAACCGCTGCGCCCGGAATTGCAGCACTTCCCGCTCTTCGTCAAGCCCGCCCGTGAGGGCACCGGCATGGGCGTGGACGCGCGCGCCATCGTCAACAACGAGGCCGAACTGCGCGAGCGCGTCGAGTACGTCATCCGCATGTACCACCAGCCGGCCCTGGTGGAGGTCTTCCTGCCGGGACGCGAGTTCACGCTCGGCGTGCTGGGACGCTACGACACCCTCCTTTACTCCCGTCACCCCGAGTGGTACGACAAAGACGGCTTCCTGCGCCTGCCCATCCTCGAACTGGACAGTTCACGCTCGGTCACGCCCGGCGTCTACGGCATCCAGGCCAAAGCCCAATCGGTCGGCACTGAGGGCGCTCCTGACTACCTCTGCCCGGCTCCCATTGACCCGGAACTGGTCAAGAAACTCCAGCACCTGGCCTATCGCGCCCACGTCCTGCTCGGCGCGCTGGACGTGTCCCGCACCGACGTCCGCCTGGACGCGGAGGGCAATCCCCGCCTGCTGGAAATCAACACCCTGCCCGGCCTGACCCCCGGCTACAGCGACCTGTGCATCCAGGCCAACGCCCACGGCATCTCCTACGAGGACCTGATCCTGGAAATCCTCTATCTGGGCGCCTCCCGCTTCGGCCTCCTGCCGCCGCGCGACATTCCTCTGCCACAGCAAAAGAAGAAGACCGGGCCATTAAACGTCACGGAAAAGGTGGCTGCCACCAAGTAAGCAGACATTGCGGCGCACAGATGTGCGCCGCAATCTTTTTTCCAGAGTGAAGATGTGTCATAATCATATTGTGACCCTCTCCTGGAGATGGACTTGTGTTTGAGCGAATCCTCGTCACTGGGGCAACCGGGTATGTCGGGGGCCGGCTCACCCCGCGGCTGCTGGAAGCCGGATACCGGGTGCGGGTGCTGGCGCGCAATCCATCCCAACTGCAAGGCCGTTCCTGGGCGCAGCGTGTGGAGGTCGTGCGGGGGGATGCGCTCGACGAAGAATCGCTCGCGGTGGCGCTGGAGGGTATCGAAGCCGCTTATTACCTGATCCACAGCATGAGCACCAGCGAGGACTTTCAGCAGCGCGACCTGACTGCCGCGCACAATTTTGGCCGGATGGCACGCAAGTCGGGCGTGAAACGGGTCATCTACCTGGGAGGCTTGGGGAACCCGCAGCAAAATCTCTCCATCCACCTGCGCTCCCGGCACGACGTGGGCCAGGTGCTGGCAGAGTATGGCGTCCCCGTGGTCGAGTTCCGTTCTGCCGTAATCGTCGGTTCAGGCAGCGCGGCCTTCGAAATGCTGCGCTACACTGTGGAAGGGGTGCCGCTGATGTTCTGTCCCACCTGGGTGAATACACACATCCAGCCCATCTCGGTGCGCGACGTACTCGATTACCTGATTGCGGCTTTGAAATTGCCCGACCAGGCGATCGGTCCTCACCTCATCATCGAGATCGGCGGCGCGGACGTCCTGACCTATCGCGACATGGTGCGCGGCTACGCCCAAGCACGCGGTCTGCGCCGGGTGTTGATCACGATACCCTTCCTGTCAATAAAAATGTTCACCATCGGCTTACACTGGATCACCCCCATCCCGAGGCGGCTCGCCCGGGCATTGGTCGAGGGGATGCGCAACGAGGTGGTCGTGCGCGACGATACGGCCAGCCGCCTCTTCCCCGGCATACACCCGCGTAATTACGCCACCTCGCTGGAACGCGCCCTGATGCGCATCGCCGCCGACGAGGTGGAGACCACCTGGAGCGATGCCCAGGTTTCCGCCACCGGCGACGCCATCCCGGTCA
>JBFMCM010000310.1:0-11457 GCA_040754355.1 Chloroflexota bacterium
GTGAAAGCAAAGGCTCTCGGAAAAACACTTTATCAAACCAAAGATGATTTGTTGAGCGATTACTTGCGGGCTGAACTGGCTGCACCTCGAATTCAGGCTCTCATGCCCGCATAAGCGAAAGTCCTGGATATATTAGAATTCTCCCGGAGTTTCCAAAACTCCGGGAGAATTATTCTGGAGTCGGACGGCTTGCCGTCCGGGCTACCGGAAGCAAGCTTCCGGATTCCAGATCACTCCAAATCATGGCCTCGTAGCCGACTCGAGCAACTCCTGCCCGATGTAATTCGCCAAGTACGGGTAATCTTCCTCCAGGAGGACGACCACCACCACCGGCGTGCCTTGCCAGTTGGGGAGCGTGCCGCCCAGCGACCAGGTGAATGGTTCTTCCGCTGTTCCGGTAAAAGCGGTGTACTGCCAGAAAGGCGTGCCAACTAGAGAATATATCTCGGCGGCCGAGGCGGCATACTGAGGCAGGAAGGCTGTCAACGGCTGGCCGGCCGCGGGCAGGATGACCCAGCCCTCGGTCGGAGTGTCCACAGCCATGGCCAGGCGCGGGGCGGGGCGCACCCCCTCATTGCTCAGGGAGGCCGCGGCCAGCGCCATTTGCAAGGGGCTGAGGCGCAAATCCTCGCCCGGAGTGGAGGTCTCGGCCACCGGCAGGGACAATTCGGGCGCGCTGAAAAATCCCAGGGCGGAGTAGAGGTCGGTGAGATCGTCCGTTGACGGATTCTCGATCATCTCCGCGGCCAGGAGGAAGGGTTCGAGCGCCGCGCCGGGCGGGTAGGTGCCCTGGGCGGCGCGGTTGAGCAGCGGACTGTCGAGGTCGGCCAGGAGTTCTTCGCCGATTTCATTGAGTTGGTTGGCATCGAAGGTGGGGTGCGAGGCCATGATTAGGACCTCACCACTTTCTGCGTTCAGGAGCACGACTGCGCCTTTGTGGTTGCCGAGCAGGAAATCCGCCCGGGCTTGCAGGTCGAGGTCGAGGCTCAGGCGCACGTCGAGACCGGGCGGCGGCTGGCCGTAGAGCAGGTGATCCAGCCAGATCAGGCTGGCCGGGTTGCCTTGCAGGCCGCGCAGGTACGGGTCGAGGCTGGCCTCCAGCCCGGATTGGCCGTAATTGGGGTTCGTATAGCCAATAACATTGGAAAGATCGGGATATGCGTAAAGGCGCACAAGATGGGCCGGGGAACCGGCTGTCAGGTTGATGGGCTGTTCGTTGCGGTCGAGCAGCGACCCGCGCTGGACGTAGCGGTCGGCGATGGCGCGGCGGGCGTTGTCGGTGCGGGTCAGCAGGTCGGGACCGCGCCAGATGGCCCACCAGCCAGTGGTCAGCGCCAGGGCGAAGAATCCCAACCCCAGCAGGGTGCCGGTCAGCAGGAAGGGCTGGGGACGCAGCAGGGGGGCAGGTTCGTCTTCGCCGCGGTGGGAGATGAGCAGGAGCAGCAGCAGGGCGATGAACGAGGTCAGCAGGGAGGAGCCGCCATAGGAGACGAAGGGCAGGGTCACGCCGGTGAGCGGCAGGAGGCGGGTATTGCCGCCGATGATGAGGATGGACTGCGCGCCGATATAGACCGTCAGCCCGGCAGCCAGGATGCGGCGGAAGTTATCGGAGGCGCGCAGGGCGGTGACCAAGCCGCGGCTGACGAAAATGCCCATCAGCGCCAGCAGGCCGAGGGTCCCGGCCAGGCCCGTCTCCTCGGCGATGGCAGTGTAGACGAAGTCGGAGATGGCCACCGGGACGAGGCCCGGGCTGCCGAGTCCGGGTCCGCGCCCGCTGACCCCGCCGTTGGCGATGGCCATCAGGGATTGGACGACCTGGAAGGAGCGCCCGGAGGGGTCGAGCCAGGGGTTGAGCCAGGCGTCCACCCGCAGACGGACCACGTCGAAAAGGTAGAAACCAGATACTCCCGCGATGGCCAGCCCGGCCAGGCTGATGAGCAAGAGGCGTTTTTTCCCGGAAGCCATGTAGAGGGTAATGGTGTAAATAAAGATGAAGATGGAGGCTGTGCCGAGATCGCGCTGGACGACGAGCAGGAGCAATGCCAGCCCGGTGACGATGGCGGTGGGGGCGACGAGCGCGCCGATGCGGATTTGCAGGGGCAGGCGGTCGGCCAGGTAGGCAGCCAGGTAGACGAGAAAGAGCAGTTTGAGCGGTTCGGACGGCTGGAGGTAGACGCCGCAGCAGCCCAGCCACAGGTTCAGGTCGCCGCCCTCCGGGTTGGTCCCAAATACGAGGGTGAGGGCAGTGAGCAGGATGCCGGCGGTCAGGAAGACGTATTTGTAGCGCCGCAGGAAGCGCAGTTCGGGAGCCAGGCGCAGGCCGAAGGTCACCACCAGACCGGCCAGCAGCAGCCAGACGGTCTGGCGCAGGCCGAAGGAGGGCAGCAGCCGCCAGATGGTGAGCAGCCCCCAGCCGGTCAGGAGGGCGGTGACGGGCAGCAGGTAGGGGTCGGCGTCCGGGAGGCGGCGCTGGAGTTGGCGGTGCAGCAGGGCGAAGACGGCGCACCAGACAGCGAAGCCCAGCCAATGCGCCCAGTTGTAGTCCACATTCCAGGTGCGAGCGCGGGCGGCCGGGGCGAGGGTCAGGATGAGGGAGTAAGTGAACAGGAAAATGGCCGCCAGGGCGAGCAGGCGGCGTTGGATTTCGTGAGGGGAGATGGGGAGTGCGTACCGTTTTTTCATGCAAGGGGATAGTCAGCGATGAAAATGGAGCGCGGACTTCGCGAAGCACCCTTTAGGGTTAGTCCGCAAGTGATTAACTAAATTTGCAGGCTGAAGTCTGCACTCCGAGTCACAAATATTATCTTACTTGAGATATTTTCCGACCAGTAAATCCAGTTTCTTGTGCGTCTCGGGTGGAATCACCGCCGGGTTGGTGATGAGAGCATTCGCCAGGGCCGAGCCGCAGGCACACGTGCGCGCCCCGGGCAGGCCCTTGACCAGCCTGCGGAGGGCGTCCTGGGCGGTCTGGGTGTTGCGGTTCAGGGTCTGGACGATCATCTCCACCGTCACAGGCGCCTCGCTGACGTGCCACACGTCGTAGTCGGTGACATGCGCCATGACGGCGTAGCACATCTCGGCTTCACGCGCCAGGAAGGCCTCCGGGGCGCAGGTCATGCCGACGATGGACATGCCCCAGGCGCGGAAGGCGTTGGACTCGGCTTTGGTGGAGAAACGCGGCCCTTCGATGACGACGAACGTCCCGCCGTGATGGACCGTCGCGCCGGCCGCGTGAACCGCGTCTTCGGTCCAGGCGGACAGGTGCGCGCAGAACGGGTCAGCCGAGCCGATGTGCGCCACCAGCCCCTCGCCGAAGAAGGTGCGGACGCGGCCGCGGGTGAAATCGAAAATCTGGTCCGGGATGACGATATGGCCGGGGGCGTAGTCTTCGCGCAGGGAGCCGCAGGCGTTGACGCCGACGGCCCGTTCCACACCGAGCATCTTCAACGCGTAGATATTGGCGCGGTAGTTGACCTCGGAGGGCGTGATGTGATGCCCGATGCCGTGCCGCGCCAGGAAGGCGACGCGCTGTCCCTCCAGAGTTCCAACCGCGATGGGCGCGGAGGGTTTCCCGAAGGGGGTCTCGATTTCATGTTCCTGGAAGTCGGTCAGCCCGGGCATGCTGTACAGGCCGGAACCGCCGATGACAGCCAGGGAGATTTTTTCATCTGTGGTCATTGTTGGGCAGCCTCTGGGTGGAAGACAGTTGAACATCGCCGGAGAAGGCGACAACGAAATGGGTTTCCCCGCAGCGGATTTCGTCGCCGGAGATGACGACGGTGGGCAGGGTCAGTTTCTCGTTGTTCAGGAAGGTGCCGTTGGTGGAGGCCAGATCCTCCACCCACCATTGTCCGTGGTGGTAACTCAGGCGGGCGTGGCGGGCAGAGACGGAATCCTCGTCCACCGCACATTCACAGGCCGGGTTGCGGCCGATGGTCACTTCAGGTAGGTTGAACTGGAGCATTTTCGGCGAAAGTCCGCCGCGCTGGACAGACAGGGAGATGGGGGGAACTTTACGGGCAGCCAGCAATGCGCTTTGCTGTTTGACTTCCCGCCAGAGAGTGACGAGCGCCCAGACCAGGAAAACATAAAGACCGGCAGCCAGGAGGGCGCGCAGGGCGAAGACGACGGGGCCGCTCATTGATCCAGGTCTGATTTCAGGACGGCGGTTGGCCGGTCGGAGGAGACGGACGTACCGGGTTCGGTCAGGTCCTCGGGTATGCGGCCGGTTGGCAGGTCCTGGCCGAAGATCAGGGTGACGCCTGCCAGGGAGATGACATCGCCGGGGTAGAGCACTGTCTGGCTGGCGCGCTGCCCGTTGACGAAGGTTCCACCGGTCGATTCCAGGTCGAATAGCACAAAACGTCCCTTGACGGCGCGCACCTGGGCATGGGCGCGCGAGACGCGCGGGTCATCTATGACGACATGATTGTCCAGGCGGCGGCCGATATTGATGACCGGGTTCTTCAGCGGGACGATCTTGGTCCCGCCGAGGATGAGGAAGGCGTTGGCCGGTATCGTATCGGACTCGGCTGGCTCCTCCTTTTCAGCGGGGGGAATGCCGCGGGTCTCACCCAGCGGCTCGGTGCTGAAGGAGGCCAGAATGCGCACATCGCCCGGTTTCATACTGGCATCCGCGGCGCTGGTGACCTTGACCTGGCTGGAGAAAAAGAAGCCCGCCTCCGTGCCGGTCTTCTTCAGGGCAGTCGCCAGTTCTTTGAGCAGGCGCGGCTCGGAGTTCCAGTTCGTCAGGGTGGTGGGGTGGGCAACGATGGTATAGATGTTGGGCGCTTTGAAGTCGCTGCCGCGTTTCACCAGGCTGTCGTGCATGGCAGCCGCCAGCAAATGCGCCACCCGGTCCTCGGGCTTGTAACCGGGGATGTATTTCGTCAGGTGGATTTCCACCAGGGACTGTAAATGGGATTCGAGTTCGTCGAGAGTCATCATGGCTGGTGCATGTAATTATACTGCGTAACTTTTGGGAATAAAAATAACGAGGGCGGCTGATAGGCCGCCCTATTTAATCTTCGATGGACTGTCCACAATTAGGACAGAACTTCTCTTCCCCCTTCAACACGTACCCGCAGGCCTTGCACGCCTTCGGCTGGGACTTTCCCAGCGGCGCGCCGCAGGCCACGCAAGTGGCCTCACCGACTGGATTGGCCGCCCCGCAGTATTCACAAGTCAGGCGTGAGAGGCGTTCCGAGATCTCCGTACTGGCACCTTTGGCGCGCACGACCTCGCCCACCACCTGCCAGACCTTCTCGGATAATTGCAGGTTGCTCACATCCTGGGCGATGTCGTCCAGCCGGCCGAGCAGGTTGAGCGGGTTGAGCAGGGCAGCGATTGCCGTCTGCCCCAGGCTGGCCGCTACGCCCAACCACTGCTGTTCCCCAACCTGCACCAGCACGCCATCCTCGTGTTTCTGGATGTTGATCGAGAGAGCCGTCTTGCCTCCGGATTGAGCAAATTGCGCTGAGGCCACCTGAATGGTCAGGTTATCGCTCTCGCCCAGCAGTTGGGTGCGCAGATTGCCCTGGTTGAACTCGGCCATCAGGGCCTGGGCTACATCCGTAGGTGTGATATTTCCGTGATAGACGCGTCGTTCCATAGGTTATGGATTATAATCCGTTTGCCCGTTTGGGCAAGCCTCCAATTACCATTTACGCTAAATCCTTCATAAAGGTGCGCTGTATGACATTCCGGAAAACCCCCGGTTTCTTTTTTATCAGTCTGGTGATTGCTATTCTAGCCTTCGCCGGGGCGCTCGGGACCCCGGCATCTGCCCGCCAGGCCGAGACGCCGACCGCCACCCCCCGCCCGGAAACTGCCTACATTACCGTGACATACGAGGAACCCATCAACGTGCGCGGCGGTCCGAACTCGGTTTACTATCCAGTAGTCGGTTCCCTGCCCATCGGCGCGACGGCTCAGGCCATCGGGCGCTCCCCAGCCGGGGAGTGGATCAAGATCGTCTTCCCCGAAGCCACCGACGGGAGCGGGACGGGCTGGGTCTATGCCCCTCTGGTGACGCTTTCGCCCGGATTCCTGCCGATCGTCGAACCGCCTCCCACAGCCGTCCCCGCGTACATTCCCACCCTGGATCCGGACTTCGTCGCCTCCCTCCAACCTGCGCCCACCTCCACCCGCCCGGCGACATTTACCGCCCCCCCACCACTGGTCATTCCCACCTACGAGAACCCTGTGAGCGAGGAAGGCGGGATTTCCACCGGCTTGGTGGTCATCATCCTGGGCGGCATCGGCATGGTGGGTCTGGTATTTGCCTCCTTCCGGCGGGCGCGATAGGGCATTGGATGAAAGTTAGATCCAATCAGCGTTCTGTCTTCAAGATAATTGCCAGCGGCCTGCTGGTCGGCGTGGTGATCGCGCTGGCCTCGTTTTCGACTCCTGCCTCCGGGGCGGTCTTTGCCCAGCAGCCGACCGGCTCCGTCCCCACCGTCACCGGGACGCTGGAAGGCCCGAAAGTCATCGTCTACGCGGACCGCGACATCATCGGCGTCTATGACGGACCCAGTTCGTATCTCTACTCCCAGGTGGGCATCCTGCTGGCAGGGGAAGAAGCACCCGCCCTGGGCTACTCGGCAGACCAGGAATGGATCAAGATTGTTTACCTGGGTGTCCCCAGTGGGACAGGCTGGGTCTACGCGCCGCTCGTCGCGGTGACGGACGGCTCGTCCCTCCCGCTGCTCCTTTCGCCGCCGACGGCTACTCCCCGCACCACGCCGACGATTGACCCGACGAGGGCTGCCTTGTATGGCCTCCAGTTGACCCCCGAAAACCTGCCCACCTTTACCCAGGCGCCGCCGATCGAAGTGCTGGAATTCGAATCCGCCGCAGAGACGCGCAGAGGCCTGCCGATGGGACTGGTCATCCTGGTGCTGGCGCTCTTCGGGGTGCTGGGGGCGGTTATTTCGTTTTTGCGCGGCAGGTGACAGGTCCGGGAAGCGCCGAGGCCGGGATTTCGTCCCGGCCTCGTTTTTATTACGAAATGGAGTGCAGACTTCAGTCTGCCTGGTTCTGCGGACTAACCCTAAAGGGTGCTTCGCGAAGTCCGCACTTCCCTGTTAGCACCCGCAACTGCCGTCTTCGCAAGAGCAGGAGGGAGCCTGGTTGGGATTATCCACCAGGAATCCCTTGCCGCGTTCGTCGTCAATGTAATCCACCGTGGAGCCGGCCATGTACTGGATGGACTGCTCGTCCACCAGCACATTCAGACCTTCGCTTACGAACGTGCTGTCGGTCTCGCGCGGCTGGTTATCGAGCGCCATGCCATACTGGAAGCCGGAGCATGATCGCCCGGCCACGTAGACGCGCAGGGCGTAGGTTTCGTCGAGATTGCGTTCCTTGAGAAGGCCGCGCACGATTTCTGCAGCCGTGGGCGTAAGCATGACGGTTTGTGTCAGCACTGGAGTTGTCATACGCACCTCATTCGAGTAAATTTGACACATCCTATCAGGATTAGGGACTTTTGTCAAATGGTGGGAGAGAGTTCGCCCGCCGTTTGCAGGCCAGGACGGGCCATTTTGCCTATTCGTCTTTTTTTGCGCCCAAGCCGATATGAAGTATAATTCCGCCAGTTTTTTCAAAAAGGAGTCTCACATGCGTAAATATATCCCCCTTGTTTTCCTCGCTCTCGCCCTCGGCCTCCTGCTGGCTGCCTGCGGATTGTCTTCCGACGCCCCGGCCCAGGCCGTGGAGAATTACCTGAATGCCCTGGTCAACAAGGATTCCGACCGCCTCTCGGCCCTCTCCTGCGCGGAATGGGAGCCCCAGGCGCTGCTCGAACTCGATTCGCTCCAGGCGGTTGAAACCCGCCTCGAAGGCCTGGCCTGCACTTCGACCACAGAGGAAGACGGCTCGGTTTCTGTCAACTGTGTTGGCAAGATTCTCGCCACATATGATGGCGAAGACCAGGAACTCGACCTGTCCGTCCGCACCTATGTGGTGGCCGAGCAGGGCGGTGAATACCTGGTTTGCGGCTACAAATGAAATCCTTCCTCTCACGTGAAAACCTGTGGGCGTTGGTGTTGGCGCTCATCCTGGTTGCGCTCTTCATCTTGACTGCCTCCAGCGCCCCCACCTGGATCTATCAAGGCTTCTAATGACCCTGGTCTACATCCTGGCCTTCATCGCGATTGCGGGTCTGCTCGGATTTGTAACCCATGACCGCTGGCGCGTGAATCTGCTCCTGGCAGTCAGCGCGCTGGCGGTCTACGCGCTCCAGCCGGCCCTGCCCGTGCGCGGCCTGGACTATTACCTGCCCACCATTACCCTGGCCCTGGCCGCCCTGACGTGGGTCCTCACCACCCCGCGTGAGACGCGTTCGTGGAAAGCCAACTGGCCCGCCGCGGCCCTCCTGGGCGGCATCGTCCTCGCCCTGGCGCTGACGCGTTACCTTGGCTTCTCCCTGCCGTTGACCGCTTCCCGCCCGCCGCAGACGCTGGTCGTGCTGGCAATTCTGGCGGTTGCCGTGGTTCTCGGGCTGCTCGTTACGCGCTTTACCAGTCCCGGCAAAACTGCCCTCACGCTGGCTTTCATTTTTGTCCTTTTGTTTTTTGTTTTCCTCAAGGTTCCCGCCCTCTCGCTCCAACTCAGCCTCTTCTTGCGAACGCTGAACGAGCAATCGCTGGCCACTGCTTCTCCCCTGGACGTGCGCTGGCTGGGATTTTCTTACGTCGCTTTCCGCCTGCTGCATACGATTCGCGACCGCCAGAGCGGGCGCCTGCCTCCGGTCTCGCTGGCGGAGTATGTGGTTTATATCATCTTTTTCCCGGCGCTGTCCGCCGGTCCGATTGACCGCATCGAACGCTTCGTCTCTGACCTGCGCCGTCCTCTCCAGCGGACATCCGAGGATTGGGGCGAGGCGGGGAAACGCCTGGTGATCGGATTATTCAAGAAATTCGCTCTCGCCGACACGCTGGCCATCATCGCCCTGAACGGGACGAATGCCCTGCAAGTGAACACCACAGGCTGGGCCTGGGTCATCCTGTATGCCTATGCTTTTCAACTTTATCTCGACTTCAGCGGCTACACCGACATCGCCATCGGCATCGGGCGCTTGCTGGGTTTCAAATTGCCCGAAAACTTCAACGCGCCCTACCTGAAGCCCAACCTGACCCAGTTCTGGAACAACTGGCACATGACCCTGACGCAGTGGTTCCGGGCCTATTTCTTCAACCCGGTCACGCGGGCGTTGCGTTCTGGCAAGAAACCATTGTCCATCCCGGTCATCATCCTCATCACCCAGATCGGCACGATGGTACTGATCGGCCTCTGGCACGGCGTGACGTTGAACTTCGTCATTTGGGGCCTGTGTCATGGAATTGGTCTTTTCGTCCACAACCGCTGGTCGGAACGCACCAAAGCCCGTTTTGCCGCCCTTTCCCCGAACTGGCAGAAGACGCTCAACGTTGGCGGCGCGCTGCTCACCTTCCATTTCGTCATCCTCACCTGGGTCTTCTTCGCCCTGCCGGAGCCGTCGGTATCGTTCCACTTCTTCCAGACCCTTTTTGGAGGCGCCTGAGATGGACGCCCGTTTCTTGCGCAATGTTTTGCTCAAAAGCCTGACGCTCTTCCTGGTCTTCGATTTCCTGGTCGCATTCCTGCCTGCCGGGATCGGGAAAGTGAGCCTCTACAACAGCCTCTTCGAGGGCCGCCTGCGCTTCCCCTTCGGCGAAGACTCGGCGCGTTCCTACAACCTGTCCCTCTTCGACCTGGACGCCATGTTCGCCGCGCACATCATCAACTCCGCGCCCAAGCCAGCGGACGAATACCGCGTCATCCTCATCGGCGACTCGTCCACCTGGGGCACGCTCCTGCGCCCGGATGAGACCCTCAGCGGGCAGTTGGATTCGGCTGGGCTGACGGCCTGCGACGGACGCACAGTCCGAGTCTACAACCTGGGCTACCCGACCGTCTCCCTGACCAAGGACCTGATGGTGCTGGATTACGCCCTGCGCTACGACCCGGACCTCATCCTCTGGCCGCTGACCCTGGAATCGTTCCCGCTGGACAAGCAACTCTCCTCGCCCATCGTTGCCAACAACGCCGCCCGCGTGGACGATTTGATCACCCGCTACAGCCTCTCACTCGACCCGGCCGACCCGGACTTGGTCCGCCCCGGCTTCTGGGGGCTGACCCTCATCGGCCAGCGGCGCGCCCTGGCGGACCTCATCCGCCTGCAACTCTACGGCGTGCTCTGGTCAGCCACCGGCATAGACCAGACCTATCCGGCCGATTACACCCGCGCCCAGACCGACTTCGACACCGACATCACCTACCACGGCCAGACCGGCCCGACGCTGGATGAGAACCAACTGTCGTTCGACATCTTCGATGCTGTGTTGTCAGCGGCTGGAGACATACCGGTCATTTTGGTCAACGAACCGATCCTCATCAGCGCTGGCGAGAACAGCCACCTGCGTTACAATTTCCTCTACCCGCGCTGGGCCTATGACGACTGGCGGCAGATGATGCAGTCGATGGCGGCTGCCCGGGGTTGGAACTACCTCGACCTATGGAATCTCATCCCGGCAGAGCAGTTCACCAACAGCGCCATCCATGTGACTCCCGCCGCTGAGACATTCGTGGTAGAACAGGTAAAACTTTCCATTCAAGAGCAAATTTGCCCATGAAAAAACCCTTTATTGTTTTTTGTTTTTTATTTTTCACACTCGCCGCCTGCACGTCGGGGACGGGTAACAACGAGGCGGCGGACGATTTGACAGCCACCAGCCTCCCGGTCCCGACCGAAACGCTGACCGCCACCCTGCCCCCCGGTGTGACGCCTTCGGCGACCGCCTCGATTACACCCACCCTGGCCCCGGATGCCTGGAAGACGATGCCGGTTTTCCCGCAGGATATTTCCGAGCGCATGATCGAAGTCTATCAACGCGGCCTGGCGCGCGGGCGCGACTCGAAACGTTTCTCGAAATTCGGTGATTGCCAGAGCGTCAATCCGTATTTCCTGACCATGTTCGACACTGGCGATTACCGCCTCGGCGACTACGCCTACCTCCAGCCGACGATTGACCATTTCGCTGGTTCGTGGGCGCGGGATAGTTTTGGGGTCAAAGGTGGGTTTAACGTGGCTTCCGTTCAGACACTTTACTGGACTGACCCGGCCAATTGCGGCAAGAATACCCCTCCAATGGCTTGTGAGATCAATAAATTCAATCCCAGTATCGTGGTTATCAGTTTCGAGGTGTGGTGGGAAAAACCAGCCGCCGATTATGAAATGCGCATGCACTCACTGGTTGATTTCGTTCTCTCGCAGGATGTGGTTCCCATTCTTGCGACCAAGGCGGATAACTACGAGGGTAATGACAGCGTCAATGCCGCCATCGCCCGCGTGGCCTACGATTATGGCATCCCGCTCTGGAATTTCTGGGCGGCCACTTACCCTCTGGATGGCCACGGCGTGACCGAGGACGGCTT
>JBFMCM010000311.1:0-7919 GCA_040754355.1 Chloroflexota bacterium
ATCTCCCGATTGACAAGCACCTTTTCCAGGAACGTGCTCCGCATAACCTCATCAGTGATTTTGGCGGCTTGCTCCTGCAGCAGGCGGTAAGAGGTGGCCAAAATTGCCTGAGCGCGGGGGTCCTGGTTGGCAAGCAGGACGCGGTAGCAGGTCAGGTACACAAGAAAGGGCTGATCTGTGCCGTCCAGGGTATTGATCTCCAGGTGACTCAGAATCTCCTCCACCTGCGTCTGTGCCTGTGCCAAGTCCCCCTGGGCCAGCGCGACGCGGGCCAATCCGGCCAGGGGTTCCATTGCTGTTTCATACTGTTTCATATCACGCCACTTAGCCAAGGCTTGCCGGTATGCGTCAGCCGCTTCAGCCAGATTCCCCAAGCCGACCAGGGCATGGCCCAGGTTGGTAAGAGGAAGTCCCTGGTTGACAGAACCAACTTCCTGGAAGATGTGCAACGCCTGTTGACTGCATTCCCAAGCAGCCTGGTTGTCCCCCAAGTGATGGAACAGCAGGCCTAGATTCGCCAGTACGTGGCCTTCACTGCCATGTTGGTCTATCTCGCGGAGGATGGACAGGCTTTTTTCGAGGTGCTCCTGGGCCTGAGCATAGTCGCCCAGTCTATCGAATATGAAACCGAGACTTCCGAGCGCCAGACCCTGCACCAGCGGAAAACCGATCTCGTAAGCCATATCGAACGCCTGCTTTGAATAGTTCTTTGCCTGCTCATAATCACCTCCGAGCAGGAAGGTATGCCCCATGTTGTTGAGATTCATACTTTCTCTTGATCGGTCGCCGACCTCATGGGCAAGGAATAAAACCTGCTTGAAGTGGTCTTGTAAAGCCTTGAGATAACCACGGGCCCCCGATTGGATGCGCTGGGTTTCGCAGATGGCGGCGCCCAGGCAATTGACTGCGAGTAATTCTCCCCGCCGGTCGCCCAGTTCACGATAGATGCGCAGGGCCTCCTCAGAGTAGGTTTGGGCCGTCGCATAGTCGGCTTTACAGAAAGCGTCCAAGCCGAAGAAGCTCAGACATGCCGCCTCCACCAGACGCAATGGCTCCACCGCGCTCGCCGAACTCTGCCCGGCCCGGGCCAAGGCCAAGGCCTGTTCATACTGGGAGCGGGCTGGTGTGGGCTCTTTACTATGGTCGAGTCCCCGCCCCCATTGCTGGTGGCTTAACGCTTCGAGGTACACATCCCGCGCCGCCTGGGCCAGCGTAATCGCCTCCTGCGCCGCCGCGATGGCTGCCGGGTTGTCACCGGTCATGTCGGCAAGGTTGGCTCGGCGCAGGGCCACTTCAGCCCGTCGCCGGTCATCAGCCAGGATATCGGCCAATTTCTCCAGCGCTGCCAGGTCACGGCTTTGAGGCTCACGCTCCCCGCGCACATCGTACACCTTTTCGCGGGCTAATAGGAGGGTGTAACGTCTGGCCGATTCGTCAACCGGCGTCAGGTCGAGGGCGCGGCTGAAGTAAGCAATCGCTTCCGCGTTGGCGAACTGGGCAGCCGCCTGCTCCCCGGCCCGGTGCAGGTAAGTGACAGCCTGCTCGGTCAGCCCGGCCCCCTCCAGATGACCGGCGAGCAGTCCCAGGTGCTCATTGATCTCCTCGTCGCTGCAGCCCATCAACCACGCCGCCACCCGGCTGTGGGTTTCCCGTCGCTCCTCCTGTGAGGTGCTTTCGTAGGCCACCTCCCGCACGGTGGGGCTGGCAAACAGGTACTCCCGCTCACCAGCAAAGGCCGACTCCTCCCGCTCGCGAATAAGTTCCTGTTCCAAGCCCTCGCGCAAGGCAACCCGCACCTGTGCTCGAGATACCTGGCCAATGGCTCTCACGCCCCCCTCCCAAAATACCGATCCCATCACCGCCGCCGAGCGCAGCACCTGCCGCGTCGTCGCTGTCAATTGCTCCAGACGCCGCCACACAACCTGGCGAATCGACTCAGGCAGGCGCGCTGCCCGGAGAGCGGCGTGATCTACCTGCCAGCCGCTCACCGTCCGAAGCAGAACCACCCCCTCTTCTGCCAGGGAGCGAATAAGTTCTTGCACGAAAAAAGCATTGCCTTCTGTTGCCTGCTGCACCCGTTCTTGCAGCAAGGCCGGCAACTCCCGCAGACCGAGCATCGAACGTACCAGGTCGTTGGTCACTCCAGGTGACAGGCTGGACAACGAGAGACGCTGCACCCCCTCGCCAGCCAGCAGTCGCAGTGGATGCTCAGGACCCGTCTCGTCGCTGCGATAAGTGACACACACGAGCAAGCCAGCCTGGCCGGGGAGGCGTGCCAGAAAATCTAAAAAGACCAAGCTGGCTTCATCGGCCCAGTGGGCGTCTTCGAGCACAACCACCACCGGCCGTAAACTGGCAGCGGCACGCAACACCCGCGCAATGCCGTCATTTAAGCGTTCTTGCATCGCCTGTGGTTCCAAGTCGGCTAATGGCGTCAGGCCAACCATGTAGGTGCGCTGCCATAGTTCGGGCAGCAATGTCGCCACTATCGGTCCCACCTGCTTCAGGTCCACCCCGTCTGCTCCTTCTATATAACGCATCAGGACTCGCAGCACTTCCCGCCAGGGACGGTATGCAATATTACCATTCTTTATACACTGTCCGCGCGCCACCCGCACCCCCTCTAGTTCCGCTTTCACGACGAACTCCTCGACCAGGCGCGTCTTGCCCATGCCGGCCTCGCCGCTAACCAGCGCTAACTTAGCCTTGCCCACCAGAGCCTGATTCCATAGTGCCCGGAGCGTTTCCATTTCCGTCTCACGGTTCACAAAGCGCGTCCGCAAGGCATAACTACGAACTGTCTCCGGTGTCTCCAATGTATATGCACTGCCCATGACCCGGTTCAGTTCCGCGATGACCTCGTCAGCGCCAGCATAACGGTCGTTGGGCGAGGTCGCAAGCAGGCGGGTTATCAAGCCGCTGAGCGGGATTGGACTCTGCATTTGAGTTTCCAAGGTTTCCTGCAGAGTGAGTTGTATCAACTGTTCGCTGCCCAACATGAACATGGGCGGCTCCCCTACCAGGAGAGCGTACCACATCGCGCCCAGGCTATATAGGTCGGCGCGTTGATCGATTGGCCGTATCAGTTTCACTTCTGGGGCCGAGTAGCCTGGAGTATAGTACCGCGCCCGAGTCTGGGAGGAATGGACCTCAACCGAGACGCCAAAGTCCACGATCTTGACCTGGTCGCCGGTCACCAGGACATTGGAGGGTTTGAGGTCGCCGTGAACCACACCGTGAGCGTGGAGGTAAGCCAGCGCCCGGCAGACTTGCACCATCACTGGAAAGGTGGCTTCTGGTTCCCATGAACGCAACTTGGAGGCCAGGTCGTGACCCTCGACCCACTCCATGGTGAAGTAAAGCTCGCCCTCTGGCGTGATGCCATAGTCGTAAACGGCGACCAAATTAGGATGCTGCAATTGGGTTAGAATCTGGAATTCAGCCTGGAAGCGCCTCACACTCTCAGTGGCCTCCGCCACGGGGACGTCCAGTCTCACTGTCTTGAGACCGATTATCTTGTTCTCCCTGGCTTCGTCAGCGACGCGGTACAGGATACCCATGCCCCCCGTACCAACCACAGACAGGACGCGGTATCGGTGTTCGATCCTCTCTCCAACCAGGAACTTTTTTCTTACCATCCTGGGCCTCCTATCCTGGATTCCCCCCCTCGCGCGATAATGCCATTTCCGGCGCAGGGTCCAAGTGTGGCTATCAACGGATCGTTATTCTTGATTCTATCACGTATAGGGGAAAAGGAGTAAAAACAGCAATTCTCAGAATGCAGATACGCTGGATTGCGTCACTCTTGTATATTCTTTATTTTCATGGATAATGAAATAAATCGAGTTTCCCTGTTCTTTGAGAGGAAGATGCCATGTGCAGTTTAGGCCAAAACGCGGAGATGACCGTCAATGCACTTGCCATTGCCGACCTTGAGGCAGACCTAATCTATGTCAATCAGGCGTATTTGAAAATGTGGGGCTATTCAGAGGCTGAAAAAGAGCAAGTCATCGGAAAGTCTCTCTCAGATTTTTGGCAAATTAAAGGGAAGGCCGTTGATATCCTTCAGGCGTTGCACAAATCGGGTCACTGGACTGGTACTTTGGTAGCGATCAACAAAGACGGCTCTCCATTCGATGTCCATCTTTCAGCAGGAATAATCAACGGCAAAGATGGGATGCCGCTGGGGATCGTGGGGCTATACTCCGGAACCGCCCAGAGCCAGCCCATGGCTCTTGAGGCGCGCACCAATCTTGGTCTACAAATCGAGCAGCTCACCAGCGAACTTAATAGAGAGACTGCCGAACGGCAGCGCGCTGAAACCGCCTTGCGGGATAGTGAGAACCGCTTCCGCTCGATTGTGCAAAATGCTGCTGACGCCATCATAATTTTCGACAGCCAGGAAAATATCCTCTTTTGGAACCAGGCCGCTGAAAAAATGTTCGGTTATTCTATTTACGAGACCACGGGTAGGCAGTTTGCTTCCATGATGGCTGAGCGATTTCACCAGGTTTATCGGCAGGAAACAGAAAAGGTTATCGCCACAGGGCAGGTCAGCCAGATTGGAAAGATGGTGGAAATTACAGGTTTGAGAAGGGACAATAGTGAAATTCCATTGGAACTTTCCCTTTCTTCCTGGAAAACGAAGGAAGGCATATTATTTACAGCCATCTTGCGTGATCTTACCGAGCGTAAGCGAAACGAACAAATGCTTCAGCACCTGGCTACTTATGACTCACTGACTAACTTGCCCAACCGGCTTCTGTTTCTCGATCGCCTCAGCCATGCTGTAAACAGTGCTGAAAGGCATTCCCGCCGGATGGCGGTGATCTTTCTCGATTTGGATGGCTTTAAAACTGTAAACGACTCCTTCGGTCATGAAAATGGTGATCGTGTGCTGGAAGAAACATCCAGACGGTTGACAGGCTGCCTGCGTAAAAGTGACACGATCGGTCGCCTGGGAGGTGACGAGTTTGCGATTTTACTGGAGAATGTAACCGGGCTGGAAGATACGACCATCGTTGTCAAAAAAATAATCCGGGCAATCCAATTGCCCTATACAGTATCAGGCCAGCAAATCCACTTGACAGTCAGCCTGGGAATCAGTTTCTATCCTGAAGATGGGAAGGACCCTCAGTCGTTACTTCGAGCCGCCGATGCTGCAATGTACATCATCAAAGAGCACGGCAAGAACGATTATCATTTTTACAATCAATCCGCTACACCTGAATGAATAAAGTACAGGTTACCAGAATCTAACCTCTCCTTAGTATTACAGCGCAAAGTCGGGTATGTGATCTCAGTTTTGCCCAAACCGTCCACGAATACGACCACGAATGCTCGAATGAGCGGCTCAAATTCGTGCATTCGTAAAAAATTTGTGGATGGTTTTCCAGTGGGATAGCAACCTTGCGCGGTAATATTAGGGAGGAGATACAACCGTTCGCACTGGACCTGCAGCCTGCCCACCGGCCAATCAACCGATAGCGCCTTCCGGGCGATACCTTTCCACAGCCCGGCTTGAAACAGAAAGGGGAATGCCTTTCAAGATTAGAGTGCTGAACTCAAAACTGTGAAAGGAATTCCCCATGGCAAGAATATCCTTTGAAGGGCTGGGGACAGTCATTTTCGTGATCACCGATGATTAGTATGAACAGCATAGCAAGCGGTATTTGAAAGGGAAAGTCAGCAAAAAGCCCGACTTCAAAGATAGCGAAGTGATGTCCTTGATGTTGGTAAAAGACATCCTGCCCTTTCCGAGCGAGACATAATTCCTGGAGTACATTCGCTCGAACCACTTGAGTTTATTACCGAAGCTACTGACACAGAGCCAATTCAATCGTCGAGCGAGAGGCCTGCTTTGTTGGTCGAAGAGATGCGCCGTTCGTGGTTGGTGTCCTTGGGCATTCGCTCGCAGTCTCGTTTTCTGCTGGACACCAACCACTCTGGATGAAATGCAAGCCGCCGAAGCGGTACTCGCTTGGACGCAAGGTTGCCAAATCGTCGGCGATAAAGGCTTCATCGGCAGAGAATGGCAGCTTGATATTAGCGAGCAAACCGATAACCAAGTATGGACACCCATACCCCACAATCAACTCCTATAAAATGCCAAGGCGTTTGACCGCTGGCTGAATAGTATCCGAGAACGCATTGAAGGCGCTTTCCACGAAATCCGCAATACCAGCCATGACATCGAGAGGCTGCGAGCGAAGACAATCCTTGGATTGTGCACACGCATTATCGAGAAAGTCGCGCATCAGGTTTTGAAGTTCTTGCTCAAAGTTCTCTACAATATCAATATCCAGACTTTCCAAATCAACACCACTGACTAATTCGAATCAGATGTATTCTAGCATGTACATGCAAAATCTTCATCAAATCATCCATATTACGAGTAGAATTGTTACATGCCCCTTATCATTGACCACCTCATCCGCTCCCGGCGCAAGACCATCGCCCTGGTCGTCGAACGGGATGGCAGGTTGACGGTCCGTGCGCCGCTCGGGATGCCCGAGGCACACATCCGTGAATTCGTAGAAAAGCATACAGACTGGGTCGCCAAACACCAGAAGCGGGCGCAGAAACACGCCCCGCCCCCACCCAAACAATTCACAGATGGGGAGACATTTCTATATCAGGGGCAAGTCTACCCGCTGACCATCATCCCGCCTCAGCGCCTCGCCCTGACCTTCGACGGCGCAGCGTTCCGCCTGGCAAAGTCTGCCCTGCCGAAGGCGAAGGAGGCTTTCGTCCGCTGGTACAAGAAGCAGGCGATGGAAGCCTTCGCTCAGCGGGCAGGGCTTCTGGCAAAGCGGCACGGTTTCACTTATCAGAAAATCCGCATTTCATCGGCGCGCACCCGCTGGGGCTCGTGCAGTTCCAGGGGCATCCTCAGTTTCACCTACCGCCTGTTGATGGCCCCGCCCGAGGTGGCGGACTACGTGATCGTCCACGAACTGGTGCACACGAAGATCAAGAATCACTCGAAATCGTTCTGGAGGCGCGTGGGCGAGATTATGCCGGAGTACAAAATGCACGTCCGCTGGCTGAGGCAGAACGGTAAATATCTGACACTCTAGCATTCATAATTTTAGAGTAAAGGCTTCGCGAAGCATATCATACCCGAAGGGTACCCTTTAGGGTCAGCCTGCGAGACGCCAGCGGACTAAAGTCCGCACTCCAATTTGTGGAAGTCCTTGAGGAGATTGCATGAACATCCGCCCCGTCACCACTAAAAAAGACTTGGCTGCCTTTATCAACCTTCCCTACGCGCTCTATAAAAACGACCCGGTCTGGGTCCCGCCTCTGCGCGACGAGCAGCGCGGCCAGTTCGACCCGCAACGCAATCCGCTGCTCGACCACTGCGAATGGCAGTTGTTCCTGCTCGAAGATGGGGGGAAATTCATCGGACGCATCGCAGCGTTCATAGACCTCCTGGCTGTAGGCTTCTGGAAGGAGCGCATCGGCCTCTTCGGTTACTACGAATGCGCCCCAGACCCGGATGCTGCTCGCGCTTTACTCGGAGCGGCGTGCACCTGGCTCCATTCGCGCGCCTGCACGGCCATGCGCGGACCGTGGTCCTTCGTCTCGCAGGAATGGGGGTCGGTGGTGGAGGGGTTCACGCCCTCGCCGGTCGTCATGGGGCCCTACAACCCGCCCTACTACAATGACCACTACACTGCCTTCGGGCTGGAAAAGGTCAAGGACTTGCTCTGCTGGTACATTTCCGCCGCCGAAGGCTACCGGGTCCCGGAGCGCATCCTGCGCCTGACCGATGCGGTGCAGAAACGGTATAACGTCCGCATCCGTCAACTGGACATGAACCGCTACGATGAGGAAGTCAAGGTCGTTATCGAACTCGCTAATAGCACCATTATAGACAACTGGGGTTATTCTCCCGTGACCGAGGCCGAGGTCCG
>JBFMCM010000312.1:0-9653 GCA_040754355.1 Chloroflexota bacterium
CGATGGCGGCGATCTGACTCGGACGTTTGGCCAGGGCGGTGAGGAGCATTCCCCAGCCGCAAGCCCCGAAAACGGCCGCCAGGACCAACGCGAACACGGCCAGCGGGTCGCCCCATTGCAACTGAAAGAACAGGGTGCTGGCAACGATCAGGATGAGCATCTGGACCACACCGCTCAGGTACACGCCGAAAATTTTTCC
Organism: Chloroflexota bacterium; assembly: GCA_040754355.1. Classification (GTDB taxonomy): domain Bacteria; phylum Chloroflexota; class Anaerolineae; order Anaerolineales; family Villigracilaceae; genus UBA877. The sequence continues at coordinate 200 of JBFMCM010000312.1, forward strand.
GCCCAGGACCTGGGCCGAATTCGTCGGCGAGACCAGCAGGCGCGGCAGGGTGCCCTGGTTGCGTTCGACCAACAGTGTCCGCCCGCCGTTGCTGACGGTGTACATCAGGAACATCAGCGCCATGCCGGGAGCGATGTAGGCCAGCGGGTTGAAATCCACCGCCGCTTCGCTGGCGATGTTGGTTGTCAGGGTGATGACCGTACTCTCGGCCAGAGACTCGGCCTGCTGTTGGCCGATCTGGACGGCGAGAGCGCCGGCCTGGTCGGGCGGGACCAACCCGCTGGTGAGCAGTTGGGTGACGGCCACCGTCCCGCCCACCCGCCCGACCTCGAGCCGGCTGACGAATTCCTCGAGGATGGTTTTCACCACCCCGACGCTGGTTGGACGGGTCGGGTTGCCGTAGATGACCAGTTGAACCGTTTCGTCCGGTTCGGTTTGCCCCTGCGCTGCGATGATGCTTTCGGTAAAGCCGTCAGGAATGATGACGGCCGCAGCGACCAGGTCGTCGTCCACTTGCTGGCAGGCGGCGGCCGGGTCGTCCAGAATGGTGGCAGTCACCAGGTCCGACAAGTCTTCGGACTGGAACATCTCCACCAGGGCGGTACCGAGTTCGCCGCCGTCCTGGTCCACGAGGACGACCGGAATGTTGCCGATGCCGCCCCCCGAACCCCCAAACTGCCCGGTGACGAATCCCAGGCCGAGGGTCAGCAGGAAGGGCGCCAGCAGCATGAAGATCAGCGCGGCTTTGTCGCGGAAGACGAGTTTGAGGTCTTTGAGACCGATGATGAGGAGTTTACGCATAGGATACTCTGTATCAGGTAATAGGTAATCAGGGGTTAGGTAATTAGGGATTAGGGAATTAGGGATTAGGGAACCTGATCGCCTGTTCCCTATTTACCTTTTTACCTGTTCATCTAATCCCTTAACGCCCTTCCCGTCAAATGCAGGAACACGGCTTCCAGGTTCGGCTCGCGGATGTCCACCGAATGGATCTTGATGCCGCGCTCGTCCGCCTTGGTGACCACCGGGGCAAGGATTTCCTCGGCCTGGCGGGCAATGACCGAGATTTCATGGTCGGTGGCAGTGGCTTGCAGGACACCAGGGACACCTTTGAGCGACTTCGCCAAGGCTTCGGCGTCTTCTTCCTCACCGATATGCAGGATGAGGGTCTCGTTCTTACCGACCTGTTTGGTCAGTTCGGCCTGGGTGCCGAGGGCGATCAGTTCGCCGTGGTCAATGATGCCGACCCGGTCGGAGAGTTCCTGGGCTTCTTCCATATAGTGGGTAGTGTAGAGGACGGTCATGCCCTGCTTGTTGAGGTCCTTGACCGAGTCGAGGATGGCGCGGCGCGACTGCGGGTCAATGCCGACAGTAGGTTCGTCCATGAACAGGAGTCTGGGCTTGTGCAGCAGGCCGACGCCGATGTTGACCCGGCGCTTCATGCCGCCCGAATAGGCTTTGACCCTCTCTTTGGCACGGTCGGCCAGGCCAATCTGCTCCAGCACCTCATCCACGCGGGCGTGGAGACTTTTGCCGGAAAGACCGTACATTTGTCCCCAGAAGACCAGGTTTTCACGCGCCGACAGGTCTTCGTAGAGCGCCAGGTCCTGCGGTACAACGCCGATGATGTTACGCACGGCCATCGGTTCGCGGGTCACCGAGTGACCGCCGACAGTGGCATCGCCGCCGGTGGGGACGTAGAGTGTGGAAAGCATCGAGATGGTGGTGGTCTTCCCGGCGCCATTCGGGCCAAGCAGGCTGAAAATCTCCCCCTCCTGGATGTCGAACGAAATTCCGTTTACGGCGGTGAAATCGCCGTATTTCTTGACCAGTTCCTTGACTTCGAGAATGGGTGGCATAACTCATCTCCTCGTGAAAGAATGCACGAAAATATAACGCTTTGGGCAGGCAGAAGTCGCGCCCGGTTAGGCTGTCGCTCCGATTTTCACCGAGCGTTCCGTAATCCTAGCCAGCCTGGCGGCAATATTCCCCACAATCTCATCCGGCACACCATCCAGAGCCTCGGACTGGAGGCGGAGGTCCACCGGGTCGTTGACGTAGTCGGTCACGATCAGGTCGCCGTTACCGGTCAGGGCGATCTCAGTAGAGAACAGGTGCAGGCGGCAGACCTGGGCGATGCGCTGCGCCACCTGTCGCAGGCCGCCCAGCCTGTAGCGGAAATTCTCCTCGGCTGTCACCCGCGCGTAGACGTGCGTGCGTGCGTCCCACCAGCAGGGGTAGACCGCCCCGTCGCAGACCAGTACCCGGAACCAGGCCGGGCGCCCCTCGAGGGAAACCGGCTCGATGTGGGATTGCAGCAACACCTTCTCTTGCGGGTATTCCTGGCGTGCATTTTGGACCTGCTCCAGCGACGTGGCCTCCAGTACCACTCCCCAGCCTCCCCCGCCTCCAGCCGGTTTGATGGCAAAAGGCCCACCCAGGAGGGACAAGTCAAGCGGAGGTAAATCGGGCTGTTCGACCTGGGGCGGCAGGATGAGGGTGTAGGGCGTGTGCAGGCCGCGGTTGATGAACTCGAGGTGCATGGTGGCCTTGTCCCAGGCCCAGCGGCATTGACCCTGCGGATTGATCTGGAAGACGTTTTCCCGGCGCGCCCAGTCAACGAGCGGCTGGAAGCGTGCGTCGGAGTCGGAGGCGCGGTCGAAGAAGGCGCGGAAGAGGAGGTCACCCGATTCGAGGGCGGCAGGCAGCAGGTCCAGATTGGCCGGTGTGGCCTGGAAGAGGGTCAAACCGCGACGGGTACAGGCTTCGTCCAACAGGCGGGCAAAACCGGCATCATACTCCCAGTTCCAGGCCAGGCAGAGGTCATAACGAGGCATTTGAGCAATTATAGCGTCTGTAAAATCGAAATGGCGACCAATTTATTGACGATTCTCGCGCCTGTATGGTATCATCAGCCCGCTTAAACCAGCCCCAGGCTGGACTTCCGTTATTTTTAAAGGAGTGAGGTATCAGCGCCAACGAATTCCGAGTCAATGAGAGCATCCGTGTCCCAGAAGTGCGCTTGATCGGGGCGACAGGCGATAATGTAGGCGTGGTGGCCACCCGCGAGGCTTTGCGGATGGCCCGCGAAGCCGAACTTGACCTGGTGGAGGTGGCGCCTAATTCCGACCCGCCGGTCTGCCGCATCATGGACTTTGGCAAGTTCCTGTACGAGCGGGAAAAGAAAGAGCGCGAGGCGCGTAGAGCGCAGACGAAGATCGAAATCAAGGAGATCCGCCTGCGCCCCAAGACTACCGACCACCACCGGGAGTTCAAAGTAGACGACGCCCGCCGCTGGCTGGAACATAACATGAAAGTGCGCGTGACCATCCGCTTCCGCGGCCGCGAGATCACTTACCCGGAGATTGCCCTCGAAGACTTGAGAGAGATTGCCCAGAGCCTTTCGGATGTCAGTGCCATCGAGCAAGCCCCGGCAATCGAGGGACGCGGGATGTCCATGCTGCTGGCTCCGTCCAAAGGCGGCAGCGGCAAGAAGAAGCCCAAAGAGGCACTCAAAGAAATTGCTGAAACCACACCAGAAAAAAGTGAACAACCGCAGGAGTAAAATCCTGCGGAATCTTGTGTAAAGGAGTAATTGCTGTGCCGCGCAAGAAGAAAGAAGGCAAGTACAAACTGAAGACCCACAAAGCCACTGCCCATCGCTTTGGCATTACCGGGTCTGGCAAGATCGTGCGCACCAAAGGCGGCAAGGCGCACCTGCGCCGCAAATCCTCGCGGCGGGTGAAGGCCTTGTTCGGTGAGATGGTCTCGGTCAAGGGCCGGGGCATCATTAAACGCATCCGCCGGCTGGCTCCGCACATGAAGCCGTAGTACGTTCGTACGAGGCTGAAGTCTTATCCATATTTTTCATTTGCGGCTCCCGGGTGTATGCAACTGGATTGCGGTGAACCCGCACCGGCGCCCGGAGGTTCGCAGGAGGTAAAACAATGGCAAGAGTAAAGGGTGGACCGCTCGGTCACCTGCGTCACAAGAAAGTTCTGAAGTTTGCCAAAGGACAGCGCGGGACAAAGCACCGCCTGTTCAAGCGCGCCAACGAGGCGATGCTGAAGAGCATGTGGTATGCCAGCCGTGACCGGCGTGTGCGCAAGCGCGACCTGCGCAAGTTGTGGATCACGCGCATCAACGCCGCCGCCCGGCTGAACGGCACCACCTACAGCCGTCTCATGGCGGCCATGAAGAAGGCTGGCATCAGCCTCAACCGCAAGATGCTGGCCGACCTGGCCGTGCGCGAGCCGCAGGCATTCGCGGCAGTGGTGGCGCAAGCCAGCAAATAACCAATTCAGTAGGGGCGGGTCTGAGACCCGCCCCTACAATGTTTAACGGGGGTAAAATATCCGTGTGAACTCCGTTTTGAAAGAAACAACCCTCGGCGCTGGCCGGACCCTGCAACTGGTCCAGGGCGACATTGCCCTGGAGAAGACCGACGCCATCGTCAACGCCGCCAACCAGTATCTCCGGCACGGCGCAGGGGTGGCCGGAGCCTTCCTGCGCCGCGGCGGAGCGGACATCCAGGCCGAGTCGGATGCCTGGGTGCGGACTCATGGACCCGTGACCCACGAGTCCCCAGCCCGGACCTCGGGCGGGCGGCTGGCCGCGAAATATGTCATCCACGCCGTCGGCCCGGTCTGGGGCGAGGGCGGCGAGCAGGCCAAATTGGCCGCGGCCGTTCACGGGTCGCTGCGCACCGCCGACGAGTTGGGGCTGGAGTCCATTTCCATGCCCGCCCTCTCCACCGGCATCTTCGGCTTCCCGAAGGAAAAGGCAGCGGGCATCATCCTGTCGGCCATCCAGGCGTATTTCACAGCACGGCAATCGGGCCTCAAGTTGATTCGGTTAGTCTTGTTCGATGACGCGACCATACGGGCATTTCAATCCGCCTGGGACTCATCCAGTGAATAAACTGTTCTCCGTGTTCTGTTCTCTGCTCTCTGCCCTATGATCACTTCGGCGCAAAATCCCAAACTGAAACTCGTCCGCCTCCTGCTGGGACGCCCGAAGGAACGCCAGGAGGCAGGAGCGTTCGTCGCCGAGGGCGTGCGGCTGGTGGAGGAAGCCCTGGCGGCGGATTGGCCGTTCCGGTTTATCCTGCACACGGATGACTTGAGCGTCCGCGGGCGCGACTTGGTAAAAAATCTGACGACCAAAGGGGTGCAGACGGAGGAGGTCCCCGCCCGCCTGCTGGACACCCTGAGCGATACCGGCAACACGCAGGGGATTATCGCTGTGCTGGACCATTCAACCCTCCCGATCCCCCACTCACTGGATTTCGTCCTCATCCCCGACCAAATCCGCGACCCCGGCAATTTGGGGACGCTGCTGCGCAGCGCGGCCGCCGCCGGTGCCCAGGCCGTCTTCCTGCCGCCGGAGACGACCGACGCCTTTGCACCGAAGGTGGTGCGCGCCGGGATGGGTGCCCACTTCCGTCTGCCCATCCAGGCCCTAAACTGGGACGAGATTCGGGCGCGGACCCTTCGACAGGCTCAGGGCAAGGCCTCGGGCCTGCGCATCTACCTGGCCGACATGCACGGCCTGCCCTGCTGGGAGACCGACCTGCGCCTCCCGCTGGCGCTCATCATCGGCGGCGAGGCCGAGGGCGCCAGCGCGCAGGCCCGTGACCTGGCAACTGCCTCCATCAGCATTCCGATGCCGGGCGGGAGCGAGTCGCTCAATGCCAGCGCCGCTGGTGCAATCCTGATGTTCGAAGTCCTCCGGCAGAGGCAAAAGGATAGACATTATCCATATTGATTTCTCACCGCCAAGGCGCAAAGGCGCAAAGAAGAATCGAGGCCGCCAAGAGCCTCTCTTGGCATATTTTTTACAATCCTTGGCATTCTCGGCGTCTTGGCGGTTATCACAAATAACGGGTGTCCCATGAAAATCCGCTCCATCACCTACTTCTGCAATCCGGGCTGGCCGCTGAACCAGAAAAAGTTGCGCGCTGCCGGCGCGTTCCTGGCGGAAGCCAAGTCTGCGTACGAGGCGGAGGGCTATGAGGTGCAGACGACGCGGCTGGCAACCGTCCCGTTCCCGCGGCTGCTGGGGGCGAAAAAGATCGCCGAGGCGCCGCGCCTGGCCGAGGAGTTGACGCGTCTGCTGCCGGAAGTGGAAATAGGCTACGCCTCGCTCGGACCAGCCTTGCCCGAGTCGGCGGCCAGTTATGCCCTCATCCCGGAGGCAATTGCCGGGTCCAAGAACGTGTTCTTTGCCGGGGTGATGGCCGGGAAAACCGCTGGCAAGCCGGCGGGGTCCAGAATCCACCTGGACGCGGTGCGTGCCTGCGCCGAGGTCATCGTCCACACGTCCACACTCGAGCCGAACGGCTTCGCCAACCTGCGCTTCGCCGCCCTGGCCAACGTCCAGCCCGGCGCACCGTTCTTCCCGGCGGCTTATCACGAGGGAGACCAGCCGGCATTTGCCCTAGCCATGGAGGCCGCCGACGTGGCGGTGCAGGCCTTCGAGATCGCCCGGACGGTCGAGGACGGGCAGCAGGTGATGGCCGACATCCTGGAGGAGAATGCCCACACCCTGGTCAAGGTGGCTGACTTCCTGAAATACAAGCACCTGATCCACTTCGGGGGGATTGACTTCTCGCTGGCGCCCTTCCCGGAAGAGACGCGCTCACTGGGTGCGGCCGTGGAACGCATGGGCGTGACGCGCGTCGGGCTGCACGGCTCGCTGGCCGCGGCCGCCATCCTGACGGAGGCCATCGAACGGGGAAACTTCCCGCGCGCCGGTTTCTGCGGTTTCATGCAGCCGGTGTTGGAAGACCCCATCCTGGCTCAACGCGCCGCCGAGGGGACGCTGATCGTCAAAGACCTGCTGCTCTACTCCGCGGTGTGCGGCACTGGCCTGGACACGGTCCCGCTGCCGGGGGACGTGACCCCCGAACAAATTGCCGCCCTTTTACTCGACATCGCCGCCCTCTCCCTGCGGCTGGACAAGCCCCTCACAGCGCGGCTGCTCCCAATCCCGGGCAAACGGGTGGGAGCCGCCACGGTCTTCGATTTTGGATACTTTTCCAACAGCCGGGTGATGAGCCTGGAGGCAAAGCCGCTGGAAAAGGCGCTGGGAGGGGAGGAGACGATCAGGCTGGAAAAACAAGGGCAATAAATCATAAAGGGGCGGATGGCATCCGCCCCTACTGTCGTCTTCTCACTTCTCTCTACTCTCTATTCTCTTTCCTCTACCCTCCAGTAATCACCCCCTCCTCCCTCTCGCTCCATCAACTTTGACCCCACCAGTTCGCGTCTCAGAGAGGCGGTGTCGGCGTGGTAACGCGCCAGGATTTCATTGACCTGCTTCTCGCTGTAGCGCCTCCCCGGCTCGAAGAGGCGCACCACGTAGCGCAGGATGGCCTCCAGTTTCTTGCGCTGGGCGGGAATCTCCTTCAGGCTGCCGTCGGGACGGGTGAAGTCGCCGATGACCTTGCGGTCGTAGGCATTGGTATCAATATCGGCCGCCACGGAGACCAGGTCGGCACGTGAGAAAAGCAGTTGCGTCTTCCGCAAAGCGGCTTCTTCCAATTGATAAACACTATAGTAGCCTTCGGCGCGCGCCGAGACCAGTCCCGCCTCGGCCAGTTTTGAGAGGTGATGCGAGACCGTGGAGGGTTTCAGGTCGAGCAGGGCAGCCAGTTCCTCGCCGCTGTAGGCGCGTTGTGCCAGCAGGCCGACAATTTTCAGCCGGTTGGCGTCTGCCAGGGCTTTGAAGAAGAGCACCAAGTCATCATTTTGGTCAGTCATGATTCGACACCTTACCACAAAGGGCACCAAGGTTTTTCCGACGTGACCTTTGTTTCCTGATATGAAAATAGCACGAGAAGTCCGAAGTCTCCAGACTTCGGCATTCCGACGACTGGAGTCGTCAGATTCCGTTTTCATCCTTCGAGGTGAAACCCCTTCGTGGATACTTTGCGGTTAATTCTCTTCTCTCCAATACTTTGATCCGTCGCGCTCGCGCCTCAACATCCCAGCGTCAACCAGGTCACGCCGCAGACCGGCAGTGTCTTCGTGGAAACGGCGGATGATGGTGTTGACTTCCTTCTCGGTGTACGTCACGCCCGGTTCGAAGGCGGCCAGGACATATTCCAGCACGATGCGCAGCCAGTCGGGATGGAGGCGTGAATTCGGCACCAGGTGGATGGTCCCGTCAGGCCGCAGGAACTTCGCCAGGACCTTGAGCCGGTCGGCGGCCATTTCCTGTCCGACGGTCAACGCCGGGCGTTTTCCCTCGAACTGACGGCGGGCCAACTTCTCCAGGCCGTCGGTGTTTAATTCATAAAGGCCATCCTTTTCGCGGAGGACCTCCACGAATTTCAAGAACTCCAGGTGGTTGAAAACATCGCGCGTCGGCAGAGATAGGGCCTCTGTGATCTGCGTCAGGGTGGCCGGTTCCTGCGCCAGTACCCCGACAATTTTCAAACGGTCAGCGCTGGACAGGGCTTTGACGAAGTCGAGCACTTTAGAAGTATCTGTCATGGTCTAACCTTTGTATATCTATTTCGATAAGTATCGAAATAAAATTATATCGAATCTGACCAGGCAAGTCAAGGCAAAGTATGCCCAGGTGCGCCAAGTTCCGGGCATGCCCTGACTACCCGATTAGGCCTGTCGAGGGCTCAGGAAGAGGCGTTATAATACCGGCGTTCAATTTCATATCCCAAGGAGGTGTGTCTGTGGATTTACCCAAGCACGCGTTTTTCCGCGGAAGGATCGTCCCCTATTCGGAGGCGAAGATCGGGGTCGCCACACACGCGCTCAACTACGGCACGGCTGTTTTTGGCGGCCTGCGCGGCTACTGGAACGAAGAGAAGAAACACCTCTTCGTTTTTCGTCCACTCGATCATTTCCGCCGCTTCCTGCACTCCTGCCGCCTGCTCCTGATGGAATTCGAGCACACGCCCGAAAGCCTGACCGACCTGATGCTGGAACTCCTTCACAAAGACAATTATCAACAAGACATTTACATCCGCCCCCTGGCTTACAAGGCCGACGAGCAGATCGGTGTGCGCCTGCACAACCTGACGGCCGAATTGACCATGTTCGCCATGCCCTTCGGGCAGTACATCAAGAACGACACCGACGCGCATGTGACCATCTCCTCCTGGCGGCGAATTGACGACAATGTCATCCCGGCGCGCGGCAAGATCAGCGGCGCGTACGTCAACTCGGCGCTGGCGAAAACGGACGCTGCGCTGGGCGGTTACGACGAGGCGCTGGTGCTCACCCAGGAGGGTCACCTGGCCGAAGGTTCAGCGATGAACTTCTTCCTCGTGCGCGACGGCACGCTGGTCACTCCGCCGGTGACGGAAAACGTCCTCGAAGGCATCACCCGGCGCACAGTCATCGAAATGGCGAAGAACGAACTGGGCATTCCGGTGGTGGAACGCCCGGTTGACCGCTCGGAGGTCTACATCTGCGACGAACTCTTCCTG
>JBFMCM010000313.1:0-6198 GCA_040754355.1 Chloroflexota bacterium
AGAGGGGTGCAGGGGTGAGGGCCGCCTGCATGGACCACGGCCCGGTCCACGTGACGATGACAGGCAAGACCTTGCCGCGCAAGGCTTGCCCTGAGCTGGCAGGTTGAGCCTGTCGAAACCCTGTCGAAGGGTCGTTATCCGTTTCGACGAAGACCAATTTGTTGGTCGGAGTGCGGCCGCGCCAGCGTCCCTTCACTTTCTCCTCGAACAACACGTCCACTTTCTGGCCGAGAAGTTTGGCATTGATTTCGCCGACGATTTTCTCCTGCAAATCTTCGAGCAGGCGGAAGCGGTGCATCTTCTCTTCTTCCGGCACATTGTCGGTCATCTTGCGCTCAGCCACCGTGCCGGGACGCGGCGAGTAGCGCGCCAGGTGGGCCGAATCGAGCCGCAGGTCTTCGAGAAGGCGGTACGTCTCCATGAACTGGGCTTCCGTCTCGCCGGGGAAGCCGACGATGATGTCGGTGGCAATCGAACAGCCGGGAATTTTCTGGCGGATTTTTGCCACAATCCGGCGGTAATCTGCCTGGGTGTAGCCGCGGCGCATCCTTTTCAAGATCTCGTCATCGCCGGCCTGGATGGGGATTTCGATGTGCGGCATCACTTTGGGCAGCGAGGCGATGGCCTCCATGAGTTCTTCGGTAAAGTAATTTGGATGCGAGGTGAGGAAGCGGATGCGCTCCAGACCCTCGACCTGGTCCAGCAATTTGAGCAATCCGGCCAGGCTGGGACCGTCGGGGATGTCCTTGCCGTAGCGGTCTACGATTTGGCCGAGCAGGGTCACCTCTTTCACGCCCTGCGCCACCAAGGCACGCACTTCGGCCACAATCTCGCCGACGCGGCGCGAGCGTTCCGCCCCGCGCCGGGAGGGGATGATGCAAAAGGTGCAGGCGTGTGAACAGCCCAGCACCACCGACACATGCGCCGAGACGAGTTTGCCGCGCTCATGCTCTGGGAGGACAAGGCTGGCCCTGAGCATCGTCGAAGGGTCGCCGTCCATGACGGCGGACAGGTTCGAGGTCCGGGCCGCTTCGTGCGCCCGCGCTTCGCCCTGGGTCAGGAACGAGACGAGCGGGCCGGTGTCCGAGGGCGGTGAGAATACGTCCACATATGGAAAGCGGGCGCGCAGTTTTTCATTGTCCCGAATCCCGACCAGGCAGCCCATCAGGTTGACCACCAGGCCGGGGTTTCTTGTCTTGAGCGGTTTCAGTGAGTTGAGCCGCCCGTAAGCCTTATCTTCAGCAGACTGGCGCACGACGCAGGTGTTGAGGACGATGATGTCGGCTTCTTCGGCCGTGCCAGTGAATTGGTAGCCGAGGCGCTCGAGGGCCGAACCGACCCGCTGGGAGTCGGCCACGTTCATCTGGCAGCCTTCGGTCCAAACATGGTACTTTTTCATGGCCTGCGAATTATACCAATTTTGTCGTGATTCGCAATTCGTTTTAAAGGGTGAAGGAACTTATGGTAAAATCGCTCCGCCCGGAGGGATGGCCGAGTGGTTTAAGGCAACTGACTTGAAATCAGTCGTGGCCGCAAGGTCACCGGGGGTTCGAATCCCTCTCCCTCCGCCATGGATTGCGGATTGCTGATTTTTGATTGACATGCGAGACTCTTCAATCTACAATCAGAAATCGTCAATCCTCATTTGCTTGGGGAGGTGCCAGAGAGGCCGATTGGGCTCGCCTGCTAAGTGAGTACTGGGGCTTAAACCTCAGTCGCGGGTTCGAATCCCGCCCTCCCCGCCAGAGGAAACGCGTCCAAAAATGGGCGCGTTTTCGCGTCAGTCTCGGGTCCCCGGAAGGGGATGATATTCGAATCCCGCCCTCCCCGCCAGAGGAAACGCGTCCAAGAATGGGCGCGTTTTCGCGTCAGTCACGGGTCCCCGGAAGGGGATGATATACCCTTCGGGTACGATGTTCGGATCCCGCCCTCCCCATCAGATCTCTTCAGGATGCCTTCACGCCGGAGGCGTCCTTGGTTTTCTATGATAAGAAGCCGCACGCAAAAAAGCGGAGTGGATGGTTGCCACTCCGCGTGATATTTTTACTCGGCCAGCCAGATCAATATTCCAGCAGCAAGGCGATCGACGGAGGTAAGCCCTCGACGATCTTGTAACCGCCCTCGGGGGTCTGGTACACGTAGTATTCGAAGATACCGCCGCGGTGTGAGCAGTAATAATCGGCTGGCAGGCTGTTGCAGGGGGACCAATCTGCCAGGCTGCCGTCCGGGAGGGCGAAGGTGACCGTGAACCGGTACAGACCGTCCGCGACCTTCGCCTGGTGGATAATCTCCCGCACCGGCATGCAGGGGAATTCTGCCTCCTGGCACAAGGAGGCAAAGACCTCTGCCAAGTTGCTGAAGTCCAGGTCCGGCGCCAACGGCGCGATCACGGCGACCGGATACTGGGTATAGAACGAGGCATGCGAATCCACCTCGGCACGCACACTGCTCTCGCTGATGTATCTGTCTGCCGCAGCTTCATATTCCCCGCTGGCCAGCAGGCCGAAGTAATCCCGTAGCGCCTGGGCAGCCCCTGCCTGGGCGGAATCCGCCAAGCCCCAGGTCTGCGCATGCACGGCCCCGTACTCGATGCTGACGCCGATGAATGCGGTTGCACCCGGAAGGAAGGTCATCCTTGAGGAGCCAAATAAATCTTGCAGCAGCCAGGAATTATCCGGGTCGAGGAACACCCGGACAGACTGCCAGGTGGCGAGGTCCCAAGCCTCTATGAAGGGTTCATCCCCTGCGCTGACAATGAAAAGCGTCTTGCGGTCCGGGGTCAGCATGTAGCCGGAGTAATAGCCATCCTCTGGCGGCAGGATGCTGCGGACGACCTCCCCGCTGGCTATGTCAAGGATGTCGTACTCTCCGTAGAAATCGAGAAGGACCGTCTCCCGGTTGTCGAGGTAGATGAATCTGCGAAGGGAGCCTCCCCCGGGGATCGCAGGAATGGATTTCACCGGGCTGCCGGTCGCCAGGTCGTATACCTTGAAGGTGCGATCCATCAGGTTGTGGACCAAGATCTGGGTATTGTCGGGACTGATCTGGGATGTACCATAACTGTCCACGTTCCCCAACTTGACCGGGGCGCTTGAATCGCTTACATCCCACCACGCAACAAAGGACTGGTATCCGCACGGGCTGGTGACATTGCCCACCAGGTAACGCCCGTCCGGCGACATGTCCAGCAGCATTTCGGTGCAGCTGATCATTCCGGTCTCAATCGTTGCCAGCTTTTCCCCGCTGCGTGTGTCGTAGACGCGGATGACGTGATCACCATCTCCGCGCTTCCGGTTATAGACGACTGATGTGAACAGCGTAGAACTGTCCGGGCTGAAAGCGAAATCGGTTATGTGCGAGGTATACCCCTCCAGTTCAGCGATCAGTTCCCCCGTGGCTGTGTCAATCATCCAGGCGCGCGGCAGGTCGCAGATGGTATCCAATTCGCCGTAGATCCACAGGCTGATGTCGCATCCGGCAGCGGCCAATACCCGCCCGTCCGGGCTGAAGGCCAGCAACTCGATGGCAGGGGAGAGATACTCGGGATCGAGCAGTGCTTCTGTGCTCTCGACATCGTACAGGCGGAAGAAAGTCGTTCCGTGGCACGCCGTGTCATCCCCTTCGAGCAGGCAGCCGGCAGCCGCAGCCAGCCGCCCGTCCGGGCTGAGGGCGCGGCTGAAGAGTTCAAAGGGGTCGTCAAAGTTCTCGACATCGCGGATGATCTGCAGTTGGGCGGCGTTGTGGAAGCCAATCGGTTGAGGCAGGGGCGTGGTGGTGGGTGTGGGCGTGAAGGTGGGGAGCAGGGGAGTGGAGGTGGCACTAGGTGCGGTGGTCAGGGTGATGCTCGGCGTGGAGCCGATGCCTGGTTCTTCTGGAACTACCAGTGCCGTAGGCGAAGGGATGGGATTGATGCAGCCGGCAAGCAGCACTGCCACCAGCAGGATGAGACTGGCGCGGCCTGGGTGGAAATACGATCGATCCATGATCGCCCTCCATTGGTGTAAGATTTAGGAAACAATTACATATTGTATCATCTAATTTACCTTATTCGTCCGTTTATGCCATACTGCACGGTTGGGACCTGGTTGTGTGCGCCCCCATTGAAGGGGATCAGCGGATTTTCTCCTCTTCGGATGCCTGCTTTATTCTCCCCCCTGGCTGAGTTCGACCTGATCGCAGTTTTGCACGCCGGTCCACAGGGATACTGATTGACCACAATAGTGCCAATAACGCTCAGAATCGCAATGAGTTGGATAACCACCAGGCCGGCAGTTACCCAGTTTGAAGCCAGCCGAATCCCGGCAGGGAGGCGCGTTTTCGCGTCAGTTGCGGGTCCCCAGTAGGAGTGAGTCTTTGAATCCCACTCTACATGCAGGAACTTGTTTCGTATGAATTCAGATTCTTGAAAGCCTATTTACATCTCTTGTTTTCCAGCCGCGGATGGGGGAAGGGAGACTGCCAGCGCCTGCTCACTTTCCCACAGCCCGTGGATGTTGCACAACGCCAGGGCATGGAAGGTGCCGGGGCGGTTCACCTTCAGCGTGACGACCAGACTCGGTTCGGTGTGGACAGGCCCCAGGTTCGGACCCGCCACCGCCTCCCCGTGGGCTGTGAAAGCAAAATGCCCCACCTGGTGTGGGAATTTCTCCCCTTCCGGCAGGAAGTACAGGTCAATCCAGTCAATATGGTGCTCGGTGGTGTTCGGGTGCGGGATTTCTTTCCCGACGCCGACTTTCACCTGGAAAGGCTGACCAGCCGTCACCTGCGCCGGGACTTCGATCACCGGCATGTGCTTTTCCTTTTTCCAGTCCTCTTTTTGGATGAACATATCAACTCCTTATTTGGCGCGGTTTGTATTCATTATACAGCCGGAGTTTGGTCTTGGAAAAGAAGAACGGATGTTATTGTTGAATTATGACGTTCTACTATGTAAATTATGGCTTGATTAGGCTAAAATGAATTACAAATTGAATACCTCGAAAATTAACAAGATGATACATGGCTGACATTATTGCTCATTAAAGCCAGCCGCGAAGTGTGTTCTCATTAGGAATCATGTTGTTTGTAATCATCATACCTGGCTTTCACTGAAGGTCATTGGAAAATCATAACAGCAAACATCATCCAAGATTAGACCTGTACCCATTGTCGCATAAAGCCAGACCTCCATTGTCATTCTACCTTGTTCACCGCAGGCTGTAACAGGAGCCAAAGGAGGATGTGTGGAATATTGGCGACAACCTCTGGATCGAAATCGCGTGCAGGTGCCACATGGCATCATTCATGTGGTCGAGGAGCGCTGCAAGGGCTGCGGTTTTTGCGTCGAGTTTTGCCCAAAGGGGGTGTTGGTGTTCACACAGCGCACAAACGCGAATGGTTACCACCCCCCTCAAGTCATTGATGAATCATACTGTGTAAATTGCGGTTTATGCGCCCTGCTCTGCCCAGACTTTTCCATATACGTGACTGATGGCGGAGTGCGCACACCAGACCGCATCGTTCCCGTTCACACCAGGGAGGAGGCACAATGAGCGAGCCTCGAGGACTGCTGACCGGTGTGCACTTCTTGCTGGGCGACCATGCTTGTGCCGAGGGGGCCATATTGGCAGGCTGCCGCTTCTTTGCCGGTTACCCCATCACCCCGGCAACCGAGATTGCCGAGCGGATGTCGACGCGCCTGCCGCACGTAGACGGTCTATATATTCAAATGGAAGATGAACTGGCTTCGATGAATGCCATCCTGGGCGCCTCCTGGGGTGGTGTGAAATCAATGACCGCCACGAGCGGCCCGGGTTTCTCGTTGATGATGGAGAATCTTGGGCTTGGCATCATGCTCGAGACACCCTGCGTGCTGGTCAATGTGCAGCGCGGTGGACCCTCCACCGGGTTGCCGACCCTTGTTGGCCAGCAGGATATGATGCAAGCCCGATGGGGGTCACATGGCGATTATGAGATTATCGCCTTAAGCCCAACCTCCCCTCAGGAACTCTTCGATCTGACCATCCGCGCCTTCAACCTGTCGGAGAAGTACCGCACCCCAGTGTTGGTGATGACTGACGCTGAAGTTGGGCACATGACCGAGAAGGTGGTTATCCCTCCACCCGAAGAGGTCGAGATCATCAACCGTCCCCAAATGCGCAGAGGTGACGTCGAACCGGATCACTTTCGTATCTACCGTGATAGCCCCAAGAATGGCAA